>NZ_JACBWZ010000716.1 GCF_013870595.1 Streptomyces sp. WELS2
CGACCTCGACGAGTGACACCAGCGTCTCCTCCGAAAGCAGGGCCACGTGCTGACCGTCGACTTCTCCCGGTTCCCGCTCGCCCCGGGCGACCGCGTCCTGGACCTCGGCTGCGGGGCCGGCCGGCACGCCTTCGAGTGCTACCGGCGCGGCGCCCGGGTCGTGGCCCTGGACCGCAACGGCGAGGAGATCCGCGAGGTCGCCAAGTGGTTCGCGGCGATGAAGGAGGCCGGCGAGGCCCCCGAGGGCGCCACCGCCACCGCCATGGAGGGCGACGCCCTCGCCCTGCCGTTCCCCGACGAGTCCTTCGACGTCGTCATCATCTCCGAGGTGATGGAGCACATCCCCGACGACAAGGGCGTGCTCGCCGAGATGGTCCGCGTGCTGAGGCCCGGCGGCCGGATCGCCGTCACCGTGCCCCGCTACGGCCCCGAGAAGGTCTGCTGGGCCCTGTCCGACGCCTACCACGAGGTCGAGGGCGGCCACATCCGCATCTACAAGGCCGACGAGCTGACCGGCAAGCTCCGCGAGGCGGGCCTGAAGCCCTACGGCAGCCACCACGCCCACGCCCTGCACGCCCCCTACTGGTGGCTGAAGTGCGCCTTCGGCGTCGACAACGACAAGGCGCTGCCGGTGCGCGCGTACCACAAGCTGCTGGTCTGGGACATCATGAAGAAGCCGCTCGCCACCCGGTTCGCCGAACAGGCGCTCAACCCGCTGATCGGCAAGAGCTTCGTCGTCTACGCGACCAAGCCGCACCTCCCCTCGCTCGGCGCAGAGGCGGACGCCAGGTGACCACTCCCCGGACAGAACACCTCGTCCTGCCCGGGGTCCTCACCGCCGAGCAGGCCGCCGCGACCGTCGCCGGCATCCTCGCCGGACAGCGGGAGGACGGCGCCATCCCGTGGTTCCGCGGACACCACCTCGATCCCTGGGACCACACCGAGGCCGCCATGGCCCTGGACGCGGCCGGCGAACACGAGGCCGCCGAGCGCGCCTACACCTGGCTGGCCCGGCACCAGAACGAGGACGGCTCCTGGTACGCCGCCTACGCCGACGGCGCCCACGACGACGTCACCGACCGTGCCCGCGAGTCCAACTTCGTCGCCTACATAGCCGTCGGTGTCTGGCACCACTACCTCTCCACGGGCGACGACACCTTCCTGGACCGGATGTGGCCGGCCGTCTACGCGGCCGTCGAGTGGGTGCTGCGGCTCCAGCAGCCCGGCGGGCAGATCGGCTGGCGGCGCGAGGACGACGGCACGCCCACCGCCGACGCCCTGCTCACCGGCAGCTCCTCCGTCCACCACGCGCTGCGCTGCGCGCTCGCCATCGCCGAGCAGCGCGAGGAACCGCAGCCCGACTGGGAGCTGGCCGCCGGGGCGCTGCGGCACGCGATCCGCCGCCACCCCGAGCGCTTCCTGGACAAGGACCGCTACTCGATGGACTGGTACTACCCGGTCCTCGGCGGCGCCCTGAGCGGAGCGGAGGCCAAGGCCCGGATCGAGGCGGGCTGGGACCGGTTCGTCGTGCCCGGCCTCGGCGTGCGCTGCGTGGTCCCCAACCCCTGGGTGACCGGCGGCGAGTCCAGCGAACTCGCGCTGGCCCTGTGGGCGGTCGGCGAGTCCGACCGGGCACTGGAGATCCTCCAGTCCATCCAGCACCTGCGCGACCCCGCGACCGGCCTGTACTGGACGGGCTACGTCTTCGAGGACGACGCGATCTGGCCCCGTGAGCTGACCACCTGGACGGCGGGCTCGCTGCTGCTGGCCGTGGCCGCGCTGGGCGGCCACGAGGCCACCTGCGCGGTCTTCGGCGGCGAGCACCTGCCGTCCGGCCTGGACCCGGACTGCTGCGCCTGACCGGCACCCGCACCGGCACCGGGCACGCCGCTCAGTGCCGGTGTATTCGCCGGGCTATCGCGTGGCCGGCGAACAGATAGACCACGGCGGCCAGGCCGTATCCGGCGACCACGCGGGCCCAGGCCTCGTCGAAGGTGAACAGGTCGTGCGACCACCCCGCCAGCCAGGAGGCCGCGTCGTGCACGAACCTGACCAGGTCGTTGGACCGGTTCGCCTCCAGCAGGTACATCAGGATCCACAGGCCGAGGATCAGTGCCGCGACGTCGGCGACGATCGCCACGACCCGTCCGGCCGGGTTCGCACCGTTGCGATATCGAGTGGACATACTCTCCGGATTGCCGCACCGCGCGTCCTGTAACCCCGCAGCCGCCCCCGACGCGCCCCGGAGAAGCCCCCGACCCGACCCGGACGGCGACCGTGCCCCACCCCCGAACGGCGTCCCCCGAGTGGCGCATCCGCCCGCCCCGGGCGAACCTGCCGGAGGAACCAGACCGCTCGGGGAGGACACGTCGGGAGGACCCCGTGCCCGTACCGATACGGCGCCTGTTCGTGGCGCTCACCCTGTGCTGCGCCCTGGTGGCCGGTGCCACCGCCTGCGGAAGCGGCCAGCAGAGCAGTACGAAGAACACCTCGGCGGCGGCCCGGGCCGTGCCCGCCGCCGACAGCCCCAGCCCCAGTCCCAGCACGTCCGCCGAGCACCAGAAGTTCGCCAAGACCCGGTTCGTGGCGAACGCGGGCCTCGCCGCCGGCGCGACCTACCAGTGGATCGTGAAGCCCTGGAAGGCCGGCAAGTTCAAGAAGGGGACCAAGGGCCGCAGGCTGGCCCTGGTCAAGGCGGGCGCCGCCGGTCTCTTCGCCTACAACCGGCTCAAGGCCGCCCAGCGCAACGCCCAGGGCGACCCGACGCTCGCCAAGGCCCTCGCCCCGCTCGGCGCCGGCATCGAATCCCTGAAGGGCCTGGCGGGCAAGCTCCGCAAGGGCGACGACAGCGCGGCCGGCCCGTTCGGCGACATCATCGGCCAGATCAAGGACGCGGGCAGCAGCGCGGGCGCGCCGGTGAAGGAACAGGTGCCGACGGCCGCCGAGCTGACGAAGGGCTAGCCGTTCGGCTCCGCGAGCGCGGTACGACAACGGCCCCCCGCCCGGAAGGGCGAGGGGCCGGTGCGCTGCGGGGTTCCGGCTCAGCCGCGCTGGATGCCGGAGGTGTCCTGGAGCACGCCACGACGGCCGTCCTGGGTCTGCGCGACCAGCGCGGCACCACGCTGCTCGACGGCCAAGTACCAGGTGCCCGGCGTCAGTTCGGCGATCTGGCCGCCCGAGCCGTCCTCCGCGAACAGCGGACGGGTCACCGGCACGGCGAACCAGAAC
>NZ_JACBWZ010000717.1 GCF_013870595.1 Streptomyces sp. WELS2
CGGGGGCGGTGCGGTGCCCGAGGCCGGTGCGGTAGGCGTCCAGGGCGGCCTCGGTCCGGCCGGTGCGGCGCAGCAGGTCGCCCAGCAGCCGGCACAGGTCGGCGAGGTCACCGGCGGCGCCCGCGCGTTCCAGGAGGCTGAGGGCGCGGACGTAGTGCTCCTCGGCGGCCTCGGTGTCCCGGGCGTCCTCGGCGATGATGCCGAGCAGGCGGTGCGCGGCGGCGGCGTGCACGGCGCCGCGCTCGGAGGAGAAGTCCCCGAGAACACCCTCCAGCAGCTCGGCGGCCTCCCCGGAGCGGCCCCGGCGGTGCAGCACGTCGGCGAGTTCGACGGCGGCCTGGCTGCGGTACAGGGCGGCCCGGGTCCGCGCGAGCATGCTGTGCGCCCGGCGCAGCTCCTCCTCGGCGCGGTCCAGGTCGCCGTTCTGCGCGTAGACGTAGCCGCGCATCCAGTGGCAGTTGGCCAGCTCGGTGCGCAGCCGCAGCTGGGCGTACAGCTCGGCCGCCTTGGCCAGGGAGGCGTCGGCCTCGGCGATGCGGCCCTCGGCGAGCAGGGTGCGGGCGACCGAGCGGTGCATCCGGGCGATCAGCGCGGGGTCGCCGGCCCGCGGGGCGAGCGCGAGGGCGAACTCGGCGGCCTGGGCGGCGCGGGCGTGGGCGCCCATGTCCATGTACGGGCCGATGACGCTGGCGTAGAGCAGCAGCAGCGCGTCCGGGTCGTGCAGTCCGCCGCGGTTCAGTTCGTCGAGCGTGGACTCCAGGAGGTAGACGGCGTAACGGAGTTCACCGGCGAGGTAGTGGGCGACGGCCCGGCCGCGCACCGCGGGCACCCGCACCGGCAGCGACTGGCCGGCCAGTTGCTCCTCGGCCCGTTCGAAGCAGTCCCGGGCCTCGCTCAGCGCGCCGGTCTCCAGGGCGCACTCGCCGAGGCCGAGCAGCGCGGCGGCCTGTTCGCGGCCGAGCCCGTGGGCCTCCGCCTCGGCGCGCACCAGGCCGTACCGGGCGGCGGCCTCCTCGGCCCGGCCGTCGGCGAGGAGCCGCTGGGCCTCGGTGAGCCGCAGCCTGAGGCCGGTGGCGAGGTGGGCGGGGCGGCCGACGGCCAGCTCCTCGAAGGTGACCCCGAGCCGGTCCGCGATGTGCCTGAGCGCCTCGTCCGAGGCCCGGACCCGGCCCGCCTCCAGCGTGGAGATGTAGGCGGGGGTGTACGCCGGTTCCGCCAGCTGCCGCTGGGTCAGCCCCCGCTGGGCGCGCAGCCGCTGCACCCGCCGCCCGACGACCTCCGGTTCGTCCCGCTCCCGCATGCCCGCCCGCCCCCAACTCGCCCTGCCGCCCTTGCCGTTGGGCGGCGACAGCACCTAGGTTAAACGGCGGATTAAGCATGCTTAACACTCCGCTGTTGTGTTGCGAGGTCGCCGTGTCCGGACGTACATCCGCACCCTACGCACCCCACACCCGTCCCTGCGTCCGTCCGTCCGGCCGGGCCTCCGCCGCCCGGGGCGTCGCCGCGGCCGTGATCGCCGTGTCCGGTCTGCTGCTGGCGGCCAACGTGGGTCCGGCCGGCGCCGCCGGCACCCCGCGGGAACCGGCGTCGGTGGTCCGGCAGACGGGCGGCTGAGACCGCCGCACCGACCCCCGCCGGTCGCCCTTCCGGGTGGCCGGGAGCGCTCACCCTGCGGGGAGTGACGTTGTGCGCCAATATGGTGACATTGGCCGCATCGCTCTCTCCTAAAGGGGGACCTCCATGGCTGTGGACATCCCTCCACTCGTCAAGACGTCCCGGCTCAGGAGCCGAGGCGGTCTGCTGGGCGAGTGCATGGCGGAGTTCCTCGGGACCTTCGTCCTCATCTCCTTCGGCTGCGGCGTGGTCGCGATGGCGGTCGCCGCGCTGCCCGGTTCCGGCCGGGCCGCCACCCCCACCACGATCTTCCTGGCGGCCGGCGACTGGCTGCTCATCGCCTGGGGCTGGGCCTTCGCCGTCACGTTCGGCGTCTACGTCGCCGGCGGGATCAGCGGCGCCCACCTCAACCCGGCGGTCACCCTCGCCATGGCCCTGCGCCGGGGCTTCTCCTGGGCCAAGGTGCTGCCGTACTGGTTCGCCCAGGTCGTCGGCGCCCTCACCGGCGCGGCGCTGGTCTACCTCGTCTACCACGACGCGATCAACACCTTCGACCGCACCGTGACCGGGCCGAAGGTGAACGGGCACACCAACACCACCTTCTCCATCTTCGCCACCTTCCCGGCCCCCTACTTCCACGGTGGCGTCTGGGGCCCGCTGATCGACCAGATCGTGGGCACGGCCTTCCTGCTGATGCTGATCGCCGCCGTCATCGACCTGCGCAACCAGGCCGTGCAGGCCAACCTCGGCCCCCTGGTCGTCGGCCTCGTCGTCGCCGCCATCGGCATCTCCTACGGCGCCAACGCGGGCTACGCCATCAACCCGGCCCGCGACTTCGGCCCCCGCCTGTTCACCTACGCGGCCGGCTGGGGCAGCCTGGCGTTCCCGGGCAGCGTGTCCGGCGTCTTCAGCGGTTACTGGTGGATCCCCATCGTCGGCCCGCTGATCGGCGGCGCGATCGGCATCCTGCTCTACGACCTCTTCATCGGCGACGTCCTGATCAGCCGCACCGAACTGGCCCAACTCCCCCCACCCGGCCGCTCCACCCCGACCCGCACCCGCCCCGAGGAGTGAGCACCGGCCGCTCCGCGGCCGGACACCAGGCCGGCGACGGCCCGCCGACCGGACGGCAGGGCCTAGGTGCCGGTTCCGGTGATGGTGATCCGGGTGCCGACGGCCGTGTGCTCGTACAGCCAGCGGGCGTCGTCGGCGCGCAGTCCGATCACGCTCAGCGTGGACGGGCGGCGCCCGGGGACGTCGGTGGCGGTGCCGGCGCCGTAGAGGTAGTGCGGATCCCGCTCGGGGCCGCTGAAGGCCAGCACCCAGTCGTGGCTCTCGATCTCGCCGGTCGGCGAGACGCTGAACCGGGCGTGCCGCAGGCGTTCGGTGACCCGGGTGACCGCGTCGCCGCGGAACGGCCGGTTCATCCCGGGGGCGGAGACGGGGAACGTCCTTCCCCCGGCCCGCAGTTCCAGTGCCGACAGGTCGATCCGGATGTCGTCGACGGAGGCGTCGGGGGACGGGGGCGGTGCCGGGGCGGTGGTGGAGCTCGCTTCGCGTGCGGCACCGTGCCCAAGTGCGGGTCGTGGACAGCAGCATCGG
>NZ_JACBWZ010000718.1 GCF_013870595.1 Streptomyces sp. WELS2
CCGGTACGTCCGGCTGCGGCTGAGCGCCAAAGCGGTCAGTCCACCGTGGTGCCCTCGGGGAAGCGCAGCTCGCTGACCACACCGTCGTAGGGGATGGGCAGTTCGACGGCGGCCTTCGCCGTCTCCACCTCGCAGACCACCTGGCCGTCGGTGACCGTGTCACCCGGCTGGACGTACCACTTGAGGATCTCGGCCTCGGTGAGCCCCTCGCCCACGTCGGGCATCTTGAACTCGCGCACGGACGCATCCGTCATCGTCGTCACGTCCCCCTCCTCAGTACGCCAGCGAGCGGTCGACGGCGTCGAGCACGCGGTCCAGGTCGGGCAGGTACTCCTCCTCCAGGCGGGCCGGCGGGTACGGGGCGTGGTAGCCGCCGACCCGGAGCACCGGAGCCTCCAGGTGGTAGAAGCAGCGCTCGGTGATCCGCGCGGCGATCTCCGCGCCGGAGCCGAAGAAGACCGGTGCCTCGTGCACCACGACCAGGCGGCGGGTCTTCTCCACCGAGGCCTGGATCGCGTCGAAGTCCAGCGGGCTGACCGAGCGCAGGTCCAGCACCTCCAGGTGCTTGCCCTCCTCGGCCGCCGCGGCCGCGACCTCCTGGCACAGCTTCACCATCGGGCCGTAGGCCGCCAGGGTCAGGTCCGTGCCCTCACGGACCACGCGCGCCTTGTGCAGCGGGGCCGGGATGGCCTCGGGGTCGACCTCGGCCTTGTCCCAGTAGCGTCGCTTGGGCTCGAAGTAGATCACCGGGTCGTCGCTCTGGATGGCCTGCTGCATCATCCAGTACGCGTCCGAGGCGTTCGACGGCGAGACCACCTTCAGGCCGGCCACATGGGCGAACAGCGCCTCCGGCGACTCGGAGTGGTGCTCGACCGCGCCGATGCCGCCGCCGTAGGGGATGCGCACGACGACCGGCAGCTTGACCTTGCCCAGCGAGCGGGCGTGCATCTTCGCCAGCTGGGTGACGATCTGGTCGTAGGCCGGGAAGACGAAGCCGTCGAACTGGATCTCCACCACCGGGCGGTAGCCGCGCAGGGCCAGGCCGATCGCGGTGCCGACGATGCCGGACTCGGCCAGCGGGGTGTCGATGACCCGGCTCTCGCCGAAGTCCTTCTGCAGGCCGTCCGTGACCCGGAAGACACCACCGAGCTTGCCGACGTCCTCACCCATGACCAGGACCTTGGGGTCGGCGTCCAGGGCGCGGCGCAGCGACTCGTTGATGGCCTTGGCCATCGCCATCTTCTCGGCCATCTCAGTGACCCCCTTCATCTGCGAACGACGCCTGGTAGGCGGCGAACTGGGCGCGCTCCTCGTCCACGAGCGCGTGTCCGTCCGCGTACACGTTCTCGAAGAGGGCGAACCGGTCCGGGTCGGGCATGGAGCGGACCGCTTCGCGCACTCGCCTGCCCAACGCCTCGGACTCGGCCTCGAGTTCCGCGAAGAATCCCTCGTCCGCGTGGCCCGATGCCTCCAGGTGGCGGCGCAGGCGCAGGATCGGGTCCTTCGCCTCCCAGGCCAGCCGCTCCTCGTCGCCCCGGTAGCGGGTGGGGTCGTCGGAGGTGGTGTGGGCGCCCATGCGGTAGGTGTACGCCTCGACCAGGGTGGGGCCCTCGCCGTTGCGGGCCCGCTCCAGCGCCCACTTGGTGACGGCCAGGCAGGCGAGCACGTCGTTGCCGTCGACCCGGACGCCCGGGAAGCCGTAGCCCTGGGCGCGCTGGTACAGCGGGACGCGGGTCTGCTTCTCGGTCGGCTCGGAGATCGCCCACTGGTTGTTCTGGCAGAAGAACACCACGGGGGCGTTGTAGACCGCGGAGAAGGTGAACGATTCGGCCACGTCGCCCTGGCTGGAGGCGCCGTCGCCGAAGTAGGCGATGACCGCCGAGTCCGCGCCGTCCTTGGCCACGCCCATCGCGTAGCCGGTGGCGTGCAGCGTCTGGGAGCCGATGACGATCGTGTACAGGTGGAAGTTGTTGCCGTTCGGGTCCCAGCCGCCGTTGTTCACGCCGCGGAACATGCCGAGCAGGTTGGCCGGGTCCACGCCGCGGCACCAGGCGACGCCGTGCTCGCGGTAGGTCGGGAAGACGTAGTCGTCCGGGCGGGTGGCGCGGCCCGAGCCGATCTGGGCGGCCTCCTGTCCCAGCAGGGAGGCCCACAGGCCCAGCTCGCCCTGGCGCTGCAGGGCGGTGGCCTCGGCGTCGAAGCGGCGGGTGAGCACCATGTCGCGGTACAGGCCGCGCAGTTCCCCGGGGGTGATGCCGGCGACGTAGGCGTCGTACTCGGCGTTCGCGACCCGCTCGCCCTCCGGTGTCAGGAGCTGCACGAGGTCGGGGTCGGTGCTCTTCTTCGCGGTGCTGCGGGTGGTACGGGTGGTGCGCTTGGTGCCGGTGGTTCCGGTCTTGCTACCGGTGGTGCCGGCTTTGCCTGCGGCGGTGCGTCGCGGCTTGCGCGCGGCACTGCTCTCCACGGTCACGTGTGCTCCTCCGTCGTTCCGGCCCCCGGGGTTGC
Organism: Streptomyces sp. WELS2; assembly: GCF_013870595.1. Lineage (GTDB taxonomy): Bacteria > Actinomycetota > Actinomycetes > Streptomycetales > Streptomycetaceae > Streptomyces. The sequence goes on from NZ_JACBWZ010000718.1 coordinate 2,506, forward strand.
CGGTAGGCCAGTGCGGCTCACCTGTTTCGACCACCGGGCACGGGGTGGGTGCCACTCGGCCGGGAACAGGCGTGACAGGTGCCCCGGCGAGCGCCCTGCAACCATCACGTTACCCAGTGCCCCACATTTCTGTGAAACCCCGTTTGACCTGCGATTTTGCTTGGATTTCCAAGTAAATCGAGGGGATGGGAAAGCGTGCTGGTCACAGCCTTGCGGCAGGCCCGAGCAAGCGCACGTTATCCCGCCGACCCAGGTCACGGGAAGAGTTCAATGTGAGACGGGACTCGTACGCGAAGCAGGAGAAATCCCCTTATCACCACCCGATCGGCCGGGTCCGGAAAGCGTTGGCGTTACCAAGTGGCCGTCACCGTCACCCGGATGTACGAGCACGCGCCCCACCCTTGACCGAAAGCGACCGTCGGCGACTGCCTGTGACAACGCCCAGCTCACGGGTTCCCGGCGTGCCCTAACATCTGGCGCGTGCCGCGCTCATGTGTACCACCTGTCGTGCCCCACGCGCCCCCTCTGGGCGCCCTGCTGCGCCTGTACGCCGCGGGTACCGCCCTCACCTGTGAGCCGGTCGACCAGGGGCTGCTCAACCGCGGCTACCGGCTGTGCACCACCCGCGGCCGCTACTTCCTCAAGCACCACTTCGATCCTGACACCGCCGACCCGGCCGCCATCGAGCGCCGGC
>NZ_JACBWZ010000719.1 GCF_013870595.1 Streptomyces sp. WELS2
GGCGCGGTGCGCAGCAGGAGGGTGGTGAGTTCGGCGGCGGGCGAGGGCGCCGGGGTCGTCAGCACGACCGCGCCACCGTCCCGAAGCCGCGGCAGCAGCGGCCGGGCGGTGGCCACGACGTCCGCGAACAGCAGGTCGACGACACCGCCGGGCCCCAGGCAGGCGGTCACGTCGGACGGGGCGACGACCCGGGCGGCGGAGCCCAGTTCCCGGCCCAGGCGGTCCCGCTCCTTCGTGGTGCGGGCGGTCAGCACGACCTGGGCGCCGCCCTCCACCAGACGCTTGGCCACGGCCAGTCCGATGGCGGTGGCCTCTCCGACGACTACGGCCGTCCGGCCCGCGTACTTGGTCATGCTGCTTCCTCTTCCTGCGCCGCACCTGCCACAACGGCTCGGTGGAAACGACCTTGCGCCCAGGCGCTTCGGAAAACCTTCCGGACGGCTTACGGCCGGCTCACGAGCGGCAGGGACGCGCTGACGTGCGGCTTACGGCCGGCTCAGGGCCCCCGGAACCGGCTGACGTACGGTCCTGCGGACGGCTCACGGGAGCCCGGACCGGCAGACGTACGACATCGCGGCCGGCTCACAGGCGCCCGGGACCGGCAGACATCCGGGCCTGCGGACAGCCCACGGGCGGCCGGGACGGGCTGGCGTACGGTGCCGCGGCCGGCCGGCGGAACACCCGGCGGCGGGCGAAACCGCCGGTGGTCCGGGCACGGCCGGGCGGTCTCGCCATCGGATCGGCACCGTGACGTACAGTGACGCACATGCGGTTTGGCGTGCTCGGCCCACTGGCGGTGTGGGACGACGAGGGGGTGGCCGTCAGGGTTCCCGAGGCGAAGGTCCGGGCGCTGCTCGCCGACCTGCTCGCCCACGACGGCGGACCGGTCTCCGCGGACCGGCTGATCGACGACCTGTGGGGCGACCGCCCGCCGGGCCGGCCCGCCGGCGCCCTCCAGGCCAAGGTCTCGCAGCTGCGCCGGGTGCTGGGCCGGGACCGGGTACAACTCCAGCCGGCCGGCTACCGGCTGCGGCTGGACGACACCGACGAGGTGGACGCCGTCCGGTTCCGCGAGCTGGTGGACCGGGCCCGCGCCGTCGAGACCCCGGACGACCGGGCCGCCCTGCTCACCGAGGCCCTCGGGCTGTGGCGCGGACCGGCCTACGCCGACTTCGCCGACCAGGAGTTCGCCCGCGCGGCGGCGCAGCGCCTGACCGACCAGCGGCTGTCGGTGCTGGAGGAGCAGGCCGAGGCCCGACTGGCGGCCGGCGAACACGTGCTCCTCGCCGGGGAGCTGGCCGACCTGGTGGCCCGGCACCCGCTGCGGGAACGGCTGCGCGCGCTCCAGATACGGGCGCTGTACGCGGCGGGCCGGCAGAGCGAGGCCCTCGCGGCCTACGAGGACCTGCGCGCCCGGCTCGTCGCCGACCTGGGTGTCGAACCGAGCCCCGAACTAGCCGCGCTGCACCAGGCGGTGCTCCGCCAGGACCCGGCGCTCACGGTCGCGCCGCGCCCCGCCGACGCCACCGCCGAAGAACCCGGGACGCCCGCCGCACCCCCGAAGGCCGACGCGCCCCCGGCACCCGCCCCCTCCAACCTGCCCGCCTCCCTCACCCCCCTCATCGGCCGCCGCGACGCCCTCGACCGGGTGACCGGACTCCTCGGCACCGCCCGCCTGGTGACCCTCACCGGCCCCGGCGGTGTGGGCAAGACACGGCTGGCGGTGGCGGCGGCCGACGCGCTCCTCACCGACCCGTCCGCCGCCGAACTGCCCGACGGGGCCTGGATCGTGGAGTTCTCCGGCGTCCGCGGCGGGACGGCCGCCGACCTCGCCCAGGTCGTCGCCGCCTCCCTCGGCATCAGCGACCACGCGCCCTCCGCCGTACCGGTCTCCGGCACCGGCACCCGGTCCCCCGCGCACCACCTCGCCGCCGTCCTGCGCGACCGCCGCACCCTGCTCGTCCTCGACAACTGCGAGCACGTCGTGGACGCCGCCGCCGAACTCACCACCCTCCTGCTGCGCACCGCGCCCGGTCTGCGCGTACTGGCCACCAGCCAGGAGCCGCTGGGCCTGCCGGGCGAGGAGGTCTTCCTGGTGGAGCCGCTGCCCACCGACGACGCGGTGCGGCTGTTCGCCCAGGGCCGCACCGCCGCCCTGTCGGTGGCCACCTACCGCGCCGACACCTGCCGGCTCACCTTCGGCGACTCGGCGGGCGTGGAGATACACCACGACCCACAGCAGCGAGCCTCCTGACCTCCGCGTCGCCGGACCGCACGGCGACTGGAGGACACCTCGGAGGTACGCCGACCCACGGCCGCGTCTGGCCGGGTCACCGTGACGCGGGTACGCCGGCCCACGCCTGCGGGCAAGCGACGCACACCCACTTCGCGGGCGGGCCCGGCATCCGAGCCCACACCGTGCCCAGGCCCAGCCGTGCCCACACCGTGCCCAGGCCCAGCCGTGCCCGCGCCGCGCCCAGGCTCAGCGCCGCGTGACCGTGCTGTCCACGGCGAACAGCTTCTCCTCCACGTGGTCCAGCGCGAGCCGCAGCGCCCCCGTGGCCACCGCCGCCTCGCCGAGGACCGACAGTGCCACCCGGGGCGGGCGCAGGCAGTAGCGGGCCAGTTCGCGGCGCAGGGGCTCGAGGACGCCGTCCAGACCGGCCGCCCAGCCGCCGATCACGACCAGCTCCGGATCCAGCGCCAGCACCAGCGCGGCCACGTCGTGCACCAGGCGCTGGATGAACCGCTCCACGGCCGCCCGTGCCCGCGGATCGCCGCCGCGCGCCAGCGCGAACACCTCGGCGACCGCCTGCTCGTCCAGCGGGTGCAGCGGCTCGTCGGTGGTGGACAGCAGCGCCTCCGGCGTCGCCTCCCGGCCCAGCAGATGCAGCGCGCCGATCTCCCCGGCCGCCCCGCCGTAGCCCCGGTGCAGCCGCCCGCCGATCAGCGAACCGGCCCCGGGGCTCAGCCCGGCCAGCACGAACACCACGTCGTCGGTCTCGGCCGCCGCGCCCTTCCAGTGCTCCGCGAGCACCGCAGCGTTGGCGTCGTTCTCCACCAGCACCGGGCAGCGGAAGGACCGGCTCAGCCGCTCCCCGAGCCGCAGCCCCGTCCAACCGGGCAGCGCCGTGCCCAGCCGTACCGTGCCGTCCGCCTCCACGATGCCCGGCGTGCCCACGCCGAGCTGCTGCGCC
>NZ_JACBWZ010000072.1 GCF_013870595.1 Streptomyces sp. WELS2
GGAGACGGTCACGTCGAGGGTGGCGTCCAGCCCGTCCTCGTACGGCTTGGCCAGCCGCACCGCGCGGACGGCCAGCACCTCGAAGGACGGCGGCCGGCCGAAGACGGCGAGCGCCGTGCCGGCCGCCTGGAGGCGCACCGCGGCCCCACGGTCGTAGTGGAGCAGCCGGGAGAGGAAGGCGGCGAGGTCCGCCGCCTCCGTCTCGTCGGCCAGGTGCAGCACCGTCATGCGGCGACGGCCTCCCCGTCGGCCTCCGCGGCGCCCTCGCCGGCGTCCGTGTACTCCTGGAGGAACTCACGCTCCTCCGCGGTGATCCGCCGCGGGCGCTGGGCGGCGAAGTCGAACGGCACGATGACCGTCGACGCCCGGGCGTAGACGAGATCGCCGTCCTTCACCTCGTAGGCGAGGGTGAAGGAGGCGGCCTTGATCTCGGTGACCCACAGCTCGACGGTCACCGGCTCGTGCCGGTGCGCGAGCTGCCGCTTGTAGTCGATCTCGTGGCGCGCCACCACGGACCCCTGCTGGAAGTCCTTGTCCGGACGGAACAGGAAGTCGACCCGGGCCTCCTCCAGATAGCGGAGGAACACCACGTTGTTGACGTGGCCGTACGCGTCCATGTCCGCCCAGCGCAGCGGGCAGCGGTAGATGTGGCGCAAGACCGATCAGCCCCGGGTCAGCTTCTTGTAGGTGGCCCGGTGCGGACGCGCGGCGTCCGGACCCAGCCGCTCGATCTTGTTCTTCTCGTACGACTCGAAGTTGCCCTCGAACCAGAACCACTTCGAGTCGCCCTCGTACGCGAGGATGTGGGTCGCGACACGGTCCAGGAACCAGCGGTCGTGGGAGACGACGACGGCGCAGCCGGGGAAGTCCAGCAGGGCGTTCTCCAGGCTGGAGAGCGTCTCGACGTCGAGGTCGTTGGTGGGCTCGTCGAGCAGGAGCAGGTTGCCGCCCTGCTTCAGGGTCAGCGCCAGGTTGAGCCGGTTGCGCTCACCGCCGGAGAGGACACCGGCCGGCTTCTGCTGGTCCGGGCCCTTGAAGCCGAAGGCGGACACATAGGCCCGGCTCGGCATCTCGACGTGGCCGACGTTGATGTAGTCGAGCCCGTCGGAGACGACCTCCCACAGCGTCTTCTTCGGGTCGATGTTGGCGCGGGTCTGGTCGACGTAGGAGATCTTGACGGTCTCGCCGACCTTGATGTCACCGGTGTCCGGCGTCTCCAGGCCCTGGATCATCTTGAACAGGGTGGTCTTGCCGGCGCCGTTCGGGCCGATGACACCCACGATGCCGTTGCGCGGCAGCGTGAAGGACAGCCCGTCGACGAGGACCTTGTCCCCGAACGACTTGTGCAGGTCGTTGACCTCGACCACGACGTTGCCCAGGCGCGGGCCCGGCGGGATCTGGATCTCCTCGAAGTCCAGCTTCCGCATCTTGTCGGCCTCGGCGGCCATCTCCTCGTACCGCGCGAGACGGGCCTTGGACTTGGCCTGGCGCCCCTTCGCGTTGGAGCGGACCCACTCCAGCTCTTCCTTGAGCCGCTTCTGCCGCTTGGCGTCCTTCTGGCCCTCGACCTTCAGACGGGCGGCCTTGGTCTCCAGGTACTTGGAGTAGTTGCCCTCGTAGCCGTGGAGGCGGCCGCGGTCCACCTCGCAGATCCACCCGGCGACGTTGTCCAGGAAGTACCGGTCGTGGGTGACGGCGACGACGGTGCCCGGGTACTTGGCCAGGTGCTGCTCCAGCCAGTTCACCGACTCGGCGTCGAGGTGGTTGGTGGGCTCGTCCAGGAGCAGCAGGTCGGGCTGCTCCAGCAGCAGCTTGCAGAGCGCGACACGGCGCTTCTCACCACCGGAGAGGTTGACCACGGGCCAGTCGCCCGGGGGGCACCCGAGCGCGTCCATGGCCTGCTCCAGCTGGGCGTCGAGGTCCCAGGCGTTGGCGTGGTCCAGCTCCTCCTGGAGCTTGCCCATCTCGTCGAGCAGCGCGTCGGAGTAGTCGGTCGCCATCAGCTCGGCGATCTCGTTGAACCGGTCGAGCTTGCCCTTGATCTCGGCGACACCCTCCTGGACGTTCTCCAGGACGGTCTTCTCCTCGTTCAGCGGGGGCTCCTGGAGCAGGATGCCGACGCTGTAGCCGGGCGAGAGGAAGGCGTCGCCGTTGGACGGCTGCTCCAGCCCCGCCATGATCTTCAGCACGGTCGACTTACCGGCACCGTTCGGGCCGACGACGCCGATCTTCGCCCCGGGGAGGAAGTTCAGGGTGACGTCATCGAGGATCACCTTGTCGCCGTGCGCCTTGCGCGCCTTGCGCATGGTGTAAATGAACTCAGCCAAGAGAAACCGTCCGGCAGCTTGAAATCTGGCAGTGGGCAGATACACCCCATCTTGCCGTACCGCCACCCCAACGGAGAAACCCGTTGCCTTGGGGGGCGCTGACCTGGGGGTTTGGGGCGGGGGTGGTGTCTTGGCGGGCGCTGGGGGTGGCGGGTGGGCGGCCGGCGGTGGCCGGCCGGCGGCCTCGGACGGGATCGGACGGAGAAGCGCCACTGATGCCGGATGTCGGATGCCGGACGGAAAAGCCGTCCCTGACGCGACTCGCTCCCGGCCCCGAATCCTGCCGCGTGGCCCGGGCGGCCGGTTCAGACCCGCCAGTAGGAACCGATCCCGGCCTTGGCGTACTGGTCGACCTTCACGATCCGGTCGGTGGTCTCCGAGCCGGGCGACACCACCTCGGCCACCAGCAGTACGTACTCGGGCTGGGTGGGCGTGACGTCGATCGTGTCCGCGCGGTAGACGATCACGTCCGGACGCCGATTGGTGAGCGGGACGTCCTGCAGCCGGACGTCGAAGGCCGTGTCGGCGTTCCAGTCGGGGCCGGCGGCGGCGTCGAGGGCGTTCGCCAGGATCCGGGCCAGGCGGTTGTGCCGCTTGGACGCACTAGGGCTCACGACGACCATTCCGTCCACGATCTCGATGCCGGCGCACTGCTCCTCGGACCATGGCTCGTACTGCTCCGCCGTGATCTGCTCGTGCATCCACACCGGGGCCACCAGTTCGGCACTCATCGCATGCCTCCCGGACACTGTGCCGCGGGGCCACTCCCGCCGGAGCCAGCGTACTGTCTTCGGCCCGGACGACATGCCCTACGGCCTCCCTTGTCGACCGAACTGCGGCACTCCGCCGCCGACGCGATCACACGGCTCCGCTGCGGCGGCCCGGACTCGGTTCTGCCGTCCGCAGAGCCGCGAGCGAACCGGCGAATCCGGCGGTCGCCTTACGGGACGGTTCCGTCGCGTCGTGCGGGGCGGGATTGGTGTCGATGCCCGGTGCCTCGATGAGCCCCGGCCGGGCAAGCGGGCCCTCGACGCGCAGGACGCCGACGATGCGCCCCGGAGGGAACCGACCGGCCCGAGACGGCCCAGGCACCGCCCCCGCCCGGTTCGTGAACGCCCCGACGACCGACGGATCGGCAGGAGGCACGCGCGTCCCTGGCACCGGACAACTGACGTCCGGGGATAGCGCAGAGGGCATGGCCGATGATCTGGCCTGGTGACGAGAATCGAACTCGCGCTCTCAGCTTGGGAAGCTGCGATCATTTGCGAGCGATTCGGGCCTTGGCATGCGTTGATGGTTAGCCTGCGCCCCCGCCGCTGCCGCTGGCCGTCACGGGGATTCCCCGCTGTTCCCCGCTCGATCTAGTGCACTTATGGTGCGCATAGACTCCGCGCCTGACTCAGACTGCCTCACGCCCCAAGACTGTGGTGATTCGCGATGTTGCCGAGGTTGGCCCTCTGCTCAACGGAAACATCCTCGGACGGGACCGTCACTGCCTGCCCATGTCTGGGGGCATTGTCAGCGGTGGATGTCAGCCTGGTCGACCACAGACCTAGAGGGGAATCAGAGGGCATGACTTGGCTTGGCCCTGTGCTCGCGTTGGCAGGCGTCCTGGTAGGAGCGCTGTTCGCTCCCCTGGCGACCACGCGTTTCGGTTGGCAGACATCCCGCCGGGAAGCCATCGATCACGCGATCGCCTGCGTGCGCCGAGCCGAGCTGGCGGCGACCTACCCGAGGCAAGTGCGCCAGAGCGAAATCGGCGTCAGCGACGAAGCGCTGCGCTACCAGCTAGAACTGCCACTCAGAGGCTTCGAGCGGTACTACGAAGCAACCCAGGAGATGCGGGCAGCGCTAGCAGCGGTGGAGCCATACCTGGCCCTGGACTGGGACGACTCCCGCTGGCAGACACCTGACGATGAGTACGCCCGCCTGCTGGGCCAGCTGAAGCGGGCTCGCCGACGAACCCTCCTCGTGTACTGGGGCAACGATCGCCGCATCACGCCTTGAGCTGTCATCCCTGAATGTGCGCCACTCCAAGCGAACTACGGGCGGAGAGAACGCCAAAGTCTGCTGGGATGGTCGCCAGATGCCTACAGTCTGAGAGTGCTAGCTGCGGCCGCGGCGGTTGCGGTACTCGGCTGTGATGGCCTACTGCCATCACGCACAGGAAACTGCTGCGCGGTTGGTGGTTCTCCCGTTAGATTAACGCCGTGAGTCGTTGAGCATCGGGGGGCTGATGGACTGGGTGGAACTGGCGTTACCGGCGATCTCTTCTGTCCTCGTCTCACTGGGAACGCCGCAGCTTCGTAGGGTCCTGATAGCGGTCTTTCGTGGTGGGCAGCGGAATAATCTAAAGAGGATCGTTCACCATAGCGTGACCGTCACTGGCGGCTCCGTGACGGGAGGCACTCCGGAGCCTTCCCGGGGAGCGGGTGATCGCCATGTCTGACGAGGCAATCGTTACGCAGGCACTAACAGAGACCACGACTGTCGCGCCCGCAACTGGCGAAACATCCGTCTCGCAACACTTCCGACTGGTCTTCTTCGGTGTCCTAGCTATCACCTTGCTGACACTCGGAGCCAGTCTGTACATCGGGATATTCGTGGCGAAGCCCACGGAAGCGGCAAAGTCGCTCATGGAAACATGCTCGACCTTGTCGCAGCTTGGCTTCGGCGCGATGGTGGGTCTGCTTGGAGGAAAGGCCGTCGCCTAGGACCAAGCGCATCAACTGCTCCACGTGCAGTAACCCACACAGTCCTCAGCTCCCATCCCGTACGCCGTCGACCCACACACCGTGGAGCAGGCGTGGTTCCTGGCGTCCAGGTGGAGCGCGCCACTGTACGAACGACCTGGACCACCAGGGGCCGCGTCTACTCGGCTCTGCCTGGGTCGACGGCGTACGGGATGGGAGCCCCCTCGCCCGCCACGACGAACCCGCAGTCGGCAACGGCGCCCCCTCCATCCCGGTGCCGGTCGATCCCCCGCCGGAGGCATCGTTCTGACAGTGACCGTCCCCCGTGCGACAGTCGCCTTGTGGCCTTCGGCTCGCGCGGTGAGCGGAGCCACCTTGAACCAGTAGAGAAAGTTGTCACTCGGCCTGCGTAATGGGCCGCAGTCAAGCACTACTGGAGGGCGATGGCGACCCACCGATCGCTGCCTGGGGATGCCGAGTATGTGTCGACACGTGTGGCGGATGTTCTGCACCCGAGCCGGGACGAGAAGCCTTCTTCTGACGCCGTTACGATGCAGCGGCTGGCGGCCGGCCGAGTCCGGCCTTCGTTTGCGTTGAACGCACCAGGCCTCGGCCGCTTGCACCGAAGCCGGCGTCAGCTGCTCTCACCCATGGCTGCGCGAAGCCAGTCGAGAGGGGCTTGGGCCAGCAGCTGGTCGGCCAGCCGTTGGCCGGACTCGGTGACGATCCGGGCCCGGCTGTTGTCTACCCAGCGCTGGGCGGCTTCGTAGCCCTGCGCCTTGTACTCCAGCCCCTGCAACATGCACTCCAGCTTGTCCGCGTCACGTGCGCAGACGGCCTCGGGCGTCTCACGCGCCTCGTACTCGGCGACGACCGCGCGGACGGCGGCGCGCAGCACCTCGGGCATGCCGGCCGTCTGGTCCGCGGTGACGGCCTCGGGGTCGCCCGGAGCTGCGTACTTCTTGCCCAGATGGTTCACGTCCCCGGTGCGGGTCTCCTGCGAGTCGTGCCAGACCGCCAAGTGCGCGGCGCGTGCGGCGTCGGCACCCTCCAGCGTGGCGATGACCGAGGCGATGACGGATGTGCGCCATGAGTGCTCGGCGACACTTTCGGGGTCACGAACGCCCGCCATCCACCAGCCTGTTCGGCGGGCTGTCTTCAGCGTGCCCGTCTCCCACAGGAAGTGGGCCACGTCCGCCAGGTCTTGGTCACCCATGGGTGTCCCCTTTCACGCCTCGGCGAGGCGGATTGCGTACCGAATGCCCTCAAGCTCTCGCCGAGCCTGTGACGAAAGCCCGGAGTCATCCAACATCATCGGCAGGCGCTCGCGTAGGACCCGGCCGGCAGCCGACTGCGTGCGCAGCAGGTTCGGGCGTGCGGCAATCAGTGCCCACAGGGTGTGAACGTTGAGGTCGAAGAACCCGTGCCACGGGGTCAGTCCCCGGACAAGGTGGGCCATCAGCCGGTCGCCGTGCCACGGGCCGGGGGTCGAGTCGCCGATGAAGTCGTCCGACAGCTGGATGTGCGGGGTCTCGCCGATCCAGTACGCCCAGTAGTTCAGGTTCGCCGCCTCGGCCCTGGTGTCGTCGCCGAGGGTGCGCGTAATGAAGTGGGTCATTCGGTCGCGGTCACCCTGCCGTGCCGCCACTGCGGCGACGGAGCGGGAGTTGAGCCACCGCGTGAGCCAGTCGTCCGGCCGCTCGGTCCTCTGCTGGTACGCCAGCCAATCGGACGTGCCGGGGTCCTGATCGAATCCCGCCAGGTAGAGGGCCTGCCGCCGCAGCAGGAAATCCCTGCCGCCGCACGCCTGTTCGGCGGTCTCCCGCATACGGCGGAAGAAGCGGCGCCGGTAATCCGCCGCAAGCTCAGGCGCCGGCGGTACCGGGCCGCGGCGTGGGCGAGGGGGCGCCGGGAGGGTGCGCAGGGGGGTGGGGGGTACGCCGTTGAGGGGCCAGGTGAGCACCTCTACGAGGTCGCGCTGCATCACCCAGGCGCCGAGCAGATTCGGGCCCGCCGACACTTCGTCCTCCAGCACGCCGGCCAGCAGCATGTCCGCCTCCATCGCCCGTGCCAGGGCGGCCAGCAGCTGAGGTGCCGTACCCATCCGCAACAACCGATGGCGATGGGAGAGCATCTGCCCTACTGGCAGTGAGGTCAGGGGCCGCCGTCCCGTCTCCCACCCGGCGATGGTGTCCGCAGCCACGTCGAAAACCTCAGCCAGACCTTCCTGGGTGTGCCCTAACTGCTCGCGAATGACCCGGAAGACATACCCGGAGATGATGCCCGCGCGTCCTCGCCCGGTGGTTCCCTGACCGCCAGTTGGGGTTTGCTTCGCCTGATCTCCCATGGTGCTCCCTTGCCCGTCGGCGGCGAGCCATTACCCGTACTCCCGGTCACTACAAGTGGTGATTACGGTTACGTACCGTCATGGCTGATAACCGGGCGACTCAGCGTAGTAGGAGTGATGCCGCCATGACTGCCAATGCACGTGGGGACAAGACCCCTAGGTGCCAAACCCAGCATCGGTGTGGTTCCTGGAGTACGAACAACCGCGCACATCCCCAGGAACCGCCGCGCCACAGCAACAGCGCCGGGCTTAAGCGGCAGCGGTGATGGCCATGGAGCGCAATGAACTGTCGCAGGTCCGCGTGCTGACTCGGCAGGCGCGTTCCTCGCCGGACGCGCGGCACTTCGTGGTGGACGTCCTCAACGACTGGGGCCTGGTCGGCATGCAAGATGATGCCGCGTTGGTGGTGGCCGAGCTGGTGAGCAACGCCCTCCGGCACACCGGGACGCCGAGCGTACGGGTCATCGTGCGCCGGATGCCGTCGGACACGGTTCGGCTCATCGTCATCGACAAGCATCCTGAACTCTGGCCCGCTCGCCAGTCCGCAGGGCCTCTCGAGAGCGGCGGGCGCGGCCTGGCATTGGTGGATGCCGTGACGAGGGTGTGGGGCTGCACCCGATTGCCCCGGGAGAAATACGTCTGGGCCGACTTGGAGGTGTCCAAGGATGCCTGAGATGCGAGGAGCTTCCTCATCATGCGCCGGCTCAGTGCTCAGCTCTGACGTGCCCCACCACGGTTGCTGAGGAGCAGGCGTCATGCCGACTCCGAGCACATGCCCGATGGTCATCCCCGCCGCATTGGTGCCGTACATCCCGCTGCCACGCCTCGAGCTCCTGTCCGGCTCCCGGATGCGGGGCGCCGAGTGTGTTTGGGGCGGCGAACGGTTGACCGGCAAGACGGCAATCGACCTCGGCAAGCACACCGACAACGGCTTCAACTGGTTCCCCCGCGCTTGCCTCCGCTGTACCCGAGGCGCCGTACGGGCCGCCCGTGACAACCACGCGGACCGGTGCACCGCGTGCGAGGGCCCCAGTGCCATGTGCGACACGGGCCGCTCTCTGCACAACCTGCTCAACGCCCTGGCCGACGAGAAGAACGAGGCCATTCGAGCCTCCCAATGACATGTGTCCGGCACAGCTGCCGACAGCTCTGGACACGACCAGACTTCCAGCGCGGCACCTCGGGCGGGGGCCATGAGGTAAGCGCTGGAGCCGTGCGGCCGTTCTCACCCCCGTCGGAGACGGCCGCGCACCGGTCCATAACTACGTCGCCCGGGCCGAGCGGTCCCGCGAAGAACTCCCGGCCCGGGCGCGCGTCCCCATCCGAAACCAGCGAAGGAGAACACCGTGACCGTACCTCCTGGACCAACCCCGGACGGCGGCCCCGTCGATCCGAAGCCGCCGATGGTCTTCGCCCGCATGCTGATCACCGACGAGCAGTTCACGAGCTGCCGCCAGACGGTGATGGACGCCAACCCGGACATGTCCCCAGAGATGGCAGGACGGGTCGTGGAAGAGGGTCTGAAGTTCGTGGCCGCCTGCGCGAAGAACCCCGACACCGGGCACGCGCCCAGCCGGATCGTGGACGAGGGCTGGCACGCCCTGCTGCTGCACACCGCCATGTACGCCGACTTGTGCAAGCGCCTCGGCGGCCGGTTCATCCATCACTATCCGGGCTACGATCCGACGAACTACGACCCGTCGATCCTGGACCGCACCCGTGAGAAGATCGCCGAGCTCGGATGGAAGGCGGACCCGGAGCTGTGGGGGCCGCCAACGGACGACACACTCGTATCCGTGGCCGCGAAGTGCCAGCATGCGCCGTCGTGCACCATCCGACCGATGCCCAAGCCTGAGTGGCCGTAGCCTCGCTGGTGAAGGGAGGCCGTATGCCGAAGGAGTGGATCGACCCGCGGTACGCGTGGCTTGTCGCGAAGTGGCAAGACGCCCAGCAGCCACAGACACGTAACCCGCAGGAGCCGCAGCCACAGCGGGGCTTCATCGTTCCGGCCAAGCGCTAGTCAATCGAGCGGCCGCCTCGTCACCCTGGCCGGGGTGGCCGCTCAGCGGCCGGGTCGGCAAGGCGCACCCCGATCGCGTCAGCGACCCGGATCATGGTGTCGTTCATCCACGACGGCGGGGGTGAGCCGGCCAACCAGCCGCGTGTGTCCAGTTTCAGCCCCACTCGGGCGCACAACGCTGCCAGTGCCGCCGACTAGAGCAAGTGACGTTGATCGGCACGTGCTGCCAGCTCCTGAGCGCTCAGGCACTCTCCCTCGCAAGCGAAGCGAACTCGCCACTTGCCTCTCCCAGACGTTTGCCGAGGGCTCGCATACGTCCGACGGGACCTCGATGCCCTGTTCCGGATGTTTTCCGCGATTTGCCCCTCCGCGCGGAAGCCTGGGGTTTGGCGGAAACAAACCGTTGCCCCCTCGTTCCAGGCCGCGCAGCCTGGAAGGCGCGGGAGCGCTCCCACGCACCCGACAGCCCTCAGAGAACGCGTCCCCCCACAGGAAGAAACCCTCAATGAATTGTCATGAGCATGCGCATCGCTGGGCCGGCCGCCGGCTGGCGCTCGTCCTGAGCACGCTCGTCGGCGTGCTGATCAGCCTGATCACCTGGGGCGGCACCGCCTCCGCGCACGGCTCGGTGATCGACCCCGCCTCCCGCAACTACGGCTGCTGGCAGCGCTGGGGCAGTGACTTCCAGAACCCGGCGATGGCCCAGCAGGACCCCATGTGCTGGCAGGCCTGGCAGGACAACCCCAACGCCATGTGGAACTGGAACGGCCTGTACCGCAACGGTTCCGCCGGCAACTTCCAGGCCGTCATCCCCAACGGACAGCTGTGCAGCGGCGGCCACACCGAAAGCGGCCGCTACAACTCCCTCGACGCCATCGGCCCCTGGAAGACCACCGACATCAGCTCCAACTTCACCGTGAAGCTGTACGACCAGGCCAGCCACGGCGCCGACTACTTCCTGGTCTACGTCACCCGGCAGGGCTTCGACCCCACCACCCAGCCGCTCACCTGGCAGGACCTGCAACTGGTCACCAAGACCGGCAGGTACGCGCCCAGCCAGAACTACTCGATCCCCGTCAGCACGTCCGGCTACACCGGCCGCCACGTCGTCTACACCATCTGGCAGGCCTCGCACATGGACCAGACCTACTTCCTTTGCAGTGACGTGAACTTCCGCTGACCCCCGGCCCTCACCGGCCCCGCCGCCCACCGGACGCGACCCGGCGCCGACCCGGGCCGCGTCCATCTGGATGGGAGCGCTCCCAGCCGCTCGGGGGGCGCTCCCTGCGTTCCTGGGACTCCCCGGTCCCCCAGGCCCCTCCCAGGATCGGAGAACTCCCGATCACTCGGGTGCTTCCGACCGCTCGGAGGGCTCCCGGGGCTCCCCGTCACTTGGGACCCAGGGCTCCCAGTCGCTTCGCTGGGGGGGCTCCCCCTCCCCCCTCCCCCCTCCCCGCCTCCCCGCCTCCCGCCCCAGGAGATCCCATGCCCCTACCACCCACCCGATGCCCCCGATGGGTGCGCACCCCCTGGACGGCGGTCGTGGCCGTACTCGGGCTGGCGGTGTCGCTCCTGGTCGCGGCGCCCGCCAGTGGCGCCGGAGCCGGAGCCACCGCCGGATGCCGGGTCGACTACACCGTCAACGAGTGGTCCGGCGGCTACACCGCCCAGGTCCACGTCACCAACCTCGGCCCCGCGCTCAGCGCCTGGCGGCTGACCTGGACCTACGGCGGCGACCAGCACATCACCTCGGCCTGGAACGCCACCGTCACCCAGACCGGCCGCTCCGTGACCGCCGCCGGTACGGACTGGAACGCCTCGCTGCCCAGCGGCGGCGCCGCCGACTTCGGTGTGCAGGGCACCTGGCAGTCCGCCGACCCGGCGCCCACCGACTTCAGCCTCGACGGCGTCTCCTGCGGCGGCGACGCCACCGAGCCGCCGACCACACCGCCCACCACTCCGGGCACCCCGTCGCCCTCCCAGCCGCCCGCCGACTGCGGCGGCGCCGCCCTGTGCAGCGGCTTCGAGAATCAGACCGGTACCTCCCCGTCCGGCGACTGGCGCTTCACCGCGCCCGACTGCCAGGGCACGGGCACCGCCACCGTCGACACGGCCGTGGCGCACAGCGGTTCCAAGTCCCTCCGGGTGGACGGCCGGGCCGGCTACTGCAACCACGCCTTCGTCGCCGCCACCACCGACCTGTCGACGGCCGGCCCGGTGCTGTACATCCGTATGTGGGTCCGGCACACCACCGCGCTCCCCTCCTCCCACGTCACCTTCGTCTCCATGCCGGACAGCTCCCAGGGCGGCAAGGCGCTCCGGATCGGCGGCCAGAACGGCGCCCTGCAGTGGAACCGGGAGAGCGACGACGCCACGCTTCCCGCGCAGAGCCCGGCGGGTGTGGCGCTGAGCAAGCCGCTTCCGACGGGCAGTTGGCAGTGCCTGCGGTTCGCCATCGACACCTCCGCGCCCAAGCTGGACACCTGGCTGGGCGACCAGCAGGTGCCCGGCCTGCGCGCCGACGGCGTACCTACCCAGGACATCGACCAGCAGTGGCTCTCCCGCACCACCCCACCCCGGCCCACCGCGCTCCGGCTCGGCTGGGAGAGCTACGGAACGGGCGACGACACCCTGTGGTTCGATGACGTGGCCGTCGGTTCGGCACCGATCGGCTGCTGAGAGGGGCGCCGGTTTCCGTTCGCCGTGAGTCCGGCCGACGGGCTCACGGCGGCGGCCGTTTCTCCGTCCGTCGCCCCCGGCCCGGGGCACTCCCCTCCCGCCCGGACGGTCTCACGCGTCCGGTGTCGTGTCCCTGCGGCGCAGGATGACCAGGACCGCGCCGCCGATCACGACCAGGCCTATGGCCACGCCGGTGATCAGGGGGGTGAGGGCGGAGGCGCCGGTATCGGCCAGGTCGGTGGTGGCCACGGCGCTGCCGCCGACCGAGGCCGGGCCGGGCTCGTTGGGGAGCCGGGCCGCCGTCTGCGTGGTGACCGCGCCCTGGGTCTTGCAGTCCAGGACGCCGGTGAAGCGGTGGCTGAAGCCGTGGGGGCCGGTGATCGTGAAGTCGTAGGCCTGGTCCTCCTGGAGCGGTACGGTCACCGTGCGGGTGGCGCCCGCGGGGATGGTGTGGCCGGTGCCCATCAGCTGGAAGGTGAACGGCTCGTCGCCGTTGTTCACCGCGGTGATGTCCACCCCGCCCTTGGCGCAGTCCTCGTGGGCCGACACCGCCGGTATCGGGCCGTCGGCGGCCCAGCCGGCCGTCGCGGTCGCGGAGACCGTGGACTCGCTGGAACCTGCCAGGATCTGCGTCTGGCTGCGGCTCTCGGAGGCGAAGGCCCGTCCCACCGGCACGGTCGTGGACGCCTGCACGGTCAGCTCGGCCGTGCCCACCGCGCTGCCGACGGTGCGGCCGGCGTCTCCGGCCGCGTCCTCGGGGATGTCGAAGTACAGCCGGGTGCCGTCCTTCGCCGAGGTGATCACCTTGCCGTTCTTGTCGGTGATCCGTACCCCGCTGGTGGCCGCGTCCGCAGGCGGGCTCACGGTGACCGCGCTCGCGTTGGTGTGTACGGTGACCGGGCCGAGCCGGTCGCCCGGCCGACCGGAGACCGCGGGCGGGTCCAGGGTGAGCGAGGCCTTCGGCTCACCGATGGCGCGGGCGCTCTTCTCCAGGTAGTCGGCGAGCTTCTCGGCCTGCGGGTCGAGGGCGTCGACGTCGGCGCCGTCGGAGTAGCGCCAGATGGCCACCTGGGTGCCGGCCGCCGCGTCCTGCTCGGTCAGTCCGTGTGCGCCCGCCTTGCGGGCCAGTGCGGCGAGATCGTTGACCTGGGGGTAGGAGTGCTGCAGTATCCAGCCGATCCGGCCCGCGTCCTTGTTGGTGCCCAGTGAGGTGGCGCTCCAGGGTGTCTCCTGGTATCTGGCGTCCCGCTGGGTCGGGTTGTGCAGGTCGACGCAGTACGTCTGGAGGGTGCCGCCGCCGTCCACGGACATCTCGAACAGGCCCGCCGGGACCCGCTGGTCGCCGCCGTCGCCGTGGATCACGGCCTCGCCGTAGGTCTTCAGACCGTTGTTGGTGGCCGTCGCCCCGCCCTCGGTCCGCGGTGTCTCGTCGGCCACCGCCGTACCGGCACCGGACAGCACGCCGGCTGCCACGAGGCCGGACACCGTCGTGGCGGCGGCCAGGCGTGCCGTTCCGGTGGACCGGCACAGCCCAGAGAGCGCAGCAAGCACAGAATTCCCCTTCGAGCAGGACCCGTTGGACGTGGGGGACGGTCCCACCAGCAGAAATCGGCAGCCCCTAGGGGCACGCCCGGCATCCTATGGATCACTCGGAGCCCAACCCGCCGGTCGGATGATCGGATGGCCGATCCGATCTGTAATCGTTATCGCCGGG
Source organism: Streptomyces sp. WELS2 (assembly GCF_013870595.1). Classification (GTDB taxonomy): domain Bacteria; phylum Actinomycetota; class Actinomycetes; order Streptomycetales; family Streptomycetaceae; genus Streptomyces. The sequence continues at coordinate 13,781 of NZ_JACBWZ010000072.1, forward strand.
ACCGTCCATGACCTGGCCTTATCGACAAATCCACCGGTTTGGCGGCTGACGGCACGTCACCGGCGACAGGTGACGTCACGTCACCGGCTCGGGTTCCGGCGCCTGTTGGCCGGACCGGCCGGCCTGACCGTCCGTCTGGTTCGGTGTCTCCCAGTCCGGTTCCGGGCGGGCCACCGCGGCCGGTGCGTCGGGCCTGGCGGCGCGCTGGAAGAGCGCCGTGCCGCGCGCCAGGTCGTGGCCGATCGTCACGGCGTCGATGTCGGCGGAGGCCCACGGCTGCTGTCCCTCCCGTGTCTCCGTACGGACCTTCAGCCGGCCCTGGACGACGACCGGCTGGCCCACCTCCACGCACGCCGCCACGTTGACCGCGAGCTGCCGGTTGGCCCACACCGTGAAGAAGTTGGTGTGCCCGTCGGTCCAGGCGCTCTTCTCCCGGTCCCAGTAACGCGCGGTCACGGCCAGCCGGAACCGGGCCGACGGACCCGCCGCCGACTCCCGGTAGACCGGCTGGGTCGCCACGTTGCCCACCACACACACGATGGTCTCGTTCACGTCTCGCTCCCCTCCCCCGCCCGCGCTCCTCGGCCGGGCGGACACACGTACGGGCCCGTCCCGTACGGCTGCGTCTGCCGTGCCGGCGCGTACGACTGCCGTACGCGCCCGCACCTCCCGCCGACCGCTCGCGCCGTCCGCCGCCTGTGCGGCCGGACCCCGCCGTGCGATCGCCTTGGCCTCAGACTGCCTCCGCCGGGCCGGGCCCGCCGAGCGCTGTGGACGGCTGCCCGCCTGTGGATAACTCCCTCACCCGCGCGGGTGAACCCCGCACCCTCCCACCGATCACGTGAGCCACACCAGCCCCGTCAGTCCCCGTCCACTCACACCACCCCGGCCCTGCTCCGGGCGACCCTCCCGTACTGCTCGCGCACCTCCCGGTACCGCAGCAGCTCCGCCGCCACCGGATCCAGCACCCGGGCCCGGCCGCAGCCCGCCGCCGCCTCCCGCAACCGCCGTTCCGCCTCCTGCTCGGCACCGGTGTGCACGGACTGCTCGGGCCGAACGGGGCCGGGAAGACCTCGCTGATCCGGGTGCTGGCCACGGTGGCGCGGCCGGACACCGGCCGGGTGGAGATGCTCGGCGAGGACATCGCCGGCCGCCGCGGCCTGGCCGGGGTGCGGCGGCGGCTGGGCTATCTGCCGCAGGAGTTCGGCTACTACCCGGGGTTCACCGTGCGGGAGTTCGTCGCGTACGTGGCCTGGCTGAAGGAGATGCCGGCCGCGCGGGTGCCGGCGGCCGTGGAGCGGGCGGTGGCCCGGGTGGGCCTCGCCGGCCGGATCGACGCCAAGGTGCGCACGCTGTCCGGCGGCATGATCCGCCGGGTCGGCATCGCGCAGGCCATCGTCAACGACCCCGCCGTGCTGCTGCTGGACGAGCCGACCGCCGGTCTGGACCCGGAGCAGCGGGTGGAGTTCCGGGAGCTGCTGCGCGAGCTGGGCGCCACGGCGACCGTGGTCGTCTCCACCCACCTGGTGGAGGACGTGGCCGCCGCCTGCACCGAGGTCACCCTGCTGGACGGCGGCCGGATCGCCTACCGGGGCACGCCCGCCGCGCTCACCCTGCTCGGCGAGACCTCCGGCTCTCGTCACGGAATCTCCCCGAACCGGGTCACGCCGGACGTCA
>NZ_JACBWZ010000720.1 GCF_013870595.1 Streptomyces sp. WELS2
TGGGCGCGCACGGCGAGGTCCTCGCCGACGACCGGCTGCGCACCTCGGTCCCGGACGTGTACGCCGTCGGCGACTGCGCGTCCTTCCCCTCGGCCCGCTACGGCGAACGGCTCCTAGTCCACCACTGGGACAACGCCCTCCAGGGCCCGCGCACGGTCGCCGCGGACATCCTGGGGGAGACCCCGGCGGTCTACGACCCGGTGCCCTACTTCTGGTCGGAGCAGTTCGGCCGGTTCGTGCAGTACGCCGGCCACCACACGGCGGGCGACCGCATGGTCTGGCGCGGCGACCCGGCGGGGCCGTCCTGGACGGTGTGCTGGCTGTGCGAGGACCGCCTGGTGGCCCTGCTGGCCGTCGGCCGCCCCCGCGACCTGGCCCAGGGCCGCCGCCTGATCGAGGCGGGCCGGACCATGGACGTCGAGGCCCTGACGGACCCGGCCAGGCCGCTGAAGAACGCCGCGGCCGACTGACCGCGCCCCCTCGGGGCGCCCGGCTGCGGGGGCCCCACCAGCCACAACGCACCCGCGGACGGCCGACGACACATCGCGGCGGGACCGGCGGAGCGCCTACCCTAGGTGCTGTGACCGAGATTGACGCAAAGATCGATGCTCTCGTCCCCGCCTGGCTCACCCTTCCCGACATCGCCGAAAAGCTCGGCGTCGAGGTGACGCGTGTCCGGCAGCTGGTCAAGGACGGCCAGCTGATCGCCGTACGCCGGGGCGAGAACAGGGCGCTGCACGTGCCCGCCGCCTTCATCGACGGGGACAAGGTGGTCAAGGGCCTGTCCGGGACCCTGACGCTGCTCCGGGACGACGGCTTCACGGTCGAAGAGATGATCGAGTGGCTCTTCACCCCCGACCCCACCCTGCCCGGCACCCCCGCGCAGGCCCTGAGCGAGAATCGCGGCACGGAGGTGAAGCGCCGCGCCCAGGCGCTCGCCGTCTGAGCCGACCCGCGGTACGGGGGTGTGCGGGCCCACCGCCCGCACACCACCGCCGGGGCCCGCGCCCGGACACCGCTGCCGGGAGCCACGCCCGCACACCACCACCGGGAGCCACGCCCGGACAGCACCACCGGGAGCCACGCCCGGACAGCACCGCCGGGGCCCGCGCCCGGACAGCACCGCCGAAGACCATCAGGGACACCGACCACGGGGGGACCCACGCATGTCCGACACCGCCCGCGCCGCGCTCGCCGACGCCCGCCTGTACCTCTGCACGGACGCCCGCAAGCGCCAGGGCGACCTGCCCGAGTTCCTGGACGCGGTGCTGGCCGGCGGCGTCGACATCGTGCAGCTGCGCGACAAGGGCATGGAGGCCGCCGAGGAGCTGGAGCACCTGGAGGTCTTCGCCGACGCCTGCGCCCGGCACGGCAAGCTGCTCGCGGTCAACGACCGGGCCGACGTCGCCCACGCCGCCCGCGCCGGTGTGCTGCACCTCGGCCAGGGCGACCTGCCGGTCCCCGCCGCCCGCGCGATCCTCGGTGACGAGGTGCTGATCGGCCGCTCCACGCACGCCGAGGACGAGGCCGCCGCCGCGGCCGTCCAGGACGGCGTGGACTACTTCTGCACCGGCCCCTGCTGGCCCACCCCCACCAAGCCCGGCCGGCACGCCCCCGGCCTCGGTCTGGTCCGCCACACCGCAGCCCTCGGCACCGACCGCCCCTGGTTCGCCATCGGCGGCATCGACCTGGGCAACCTCGACCAGGTGCTGGACGCGGGGGCCCGCCGGGTGGTCGTGGTGCGCGCGATCACCGAGGCGGACGACCCCGGCGCGGCGGCGGCGGAGTTCGCCAAGCGGCTGCGGCAGGCCTAGGCGCACGGCCGGCGCACGGGCGTTCGGCCCGCCGTCTCGCGAAACTGTCCAAGGGATGGACAACGGCCCGACAATTCGGGCAAATTTCCGAGGTGTGGTTGGGGGACCGTCCGCCCCTGGCTAACCTGCCCGTATGGCCCTCGGAACCCCGTCCACCAGGACTGATCGCGCACGCACCGTGCGCGATATGCTCGCCAGCGGCAAGACGACGTACTCGTTCGAGTTCTCCGCGCCGAAGACCCCCAAGGGCGAGCGCAACTTGTGGAGCGCGCTCCGGCGGGTCGAGGCGGTCGCCCCCGACTTCGTCTCCGTGACCTACGGCGCCGGCGGCTCCACCCGCGCGGGCACGGTCAAGGAGACCCAGCAGATCGTCGCCGACACGACGCTGACCCCGGTCGCCCACCTCACCGCGGTCGACCACTCCATCGCCGAGCTGCGCAACATCATCGGCCAGTACGCCGACGCCGGGATCCGCAACATGCTCGCGGTGCGCGGCGACCCGCCCGGCGACCCCATGGGCGAATGGGTCCCGCACCCCCGGGGCCTGACCTACGCCGCCGAACTCGTCCGGCTCATCAAGGAGTCGGGCGACTTCTGCGTGGGCGTCGCCGCGTTCCCGGAGATGCACCCGCGCTCCGCGGACTGGGACACCGACGTCGCGCACTTCGTGGACAAGTGCCGCGCGGGCGCCGACTACGCCATCACACAGATGTTCTTCCAGCCCGAGTCGTATCTGCGGCTGCGCGACCGCGTGGTGGCAGCCGGCTGCGACACCCCGGTGATCCCGGAGATCCTGCCGGTCACGAGCGTGAAGATGCTGGAACGGTTGCCGAAACTCAGCAACGCCCGTTTCCCGGACGCCCTGAAAGAGCGGATCCTGGCGGCGAAGGACGATCCGGCGGCGGTACGCTCCATCGGTATCGAGTTCGCCACGGAGTTCTGCGCCCGGCTGCTGGCCGAGGGAGTGCCCGGACTGCACTTCATCACGCTCAACAACTCCACGGCGACCCTGGAGATCTACGAGAACCTGGGCCTGCACCACCCCCCGCGGGCCTAGACCGGCCGCACCGCGATAGGACACACTGCGTAGCGGTCACTGGCAGTAGCGGTCATTGGGAGAGGGGCGTACATGGGCTGGGCGGTCCTCTACATCGCGTTCGGCGGCGTCGCGCTGTGGTTGCTGGGCGAGGTGCTGCTGCAATACAAGGCGCGGCTGCGCTGGCGGCTCCTGGCCTTCGCCGGTTTCCTCGGCGTCGTGATCGGCGTGCTGTTGCCCTCCGTGATCGTCATCGCGCTGGGTGCGATCGCCTTCGCGATCGGCCAGACCTACGTCACGCTGTCGTTCCGCCGGGGCTTCGCCTCCGGCTGGGCGGTCCGCCGGCC
>NZ_JACBWZ010000721.1 GCF_013870595.1 Streptomyces sp. WELS2
CGCGCCGATCAGGGCCCGCCGCCCGGCGTTGTAGGCGTCCGAGAGCAGGTCGGCGAGCGGCACCTCGGCGGCGTCGCCGTACCAGGCCTCGCGGTCGGCCATGGCGAGCTTGCAGCCCTCGATCAGCAGGTGGACGTAGTCGGCGGAGCCCGGGGCGGGCAGCTCGGGCGGGAGCAGGGCGAGCTGCTGGAGCAGCACCGGGCCCTGGCTCCAGGGGCCGGCCTTGCACACGGTCCAGCCGTTCCAGTCGTACGTCACCGGTGTCTCGTAGTGGGCGGACCAGCCGGCCAGGTCGGCCTCGGTGAGGGTGCCGGTGTGCCGTTCGCCGCTGGTGTCCATGGTGGGCCGGCGGGACTGCCGTACCAGGGCCTCGGCGATGAAGCCGGAGCGCCACACCTCGCGCGCGGCGTCGATCCGCGCCTCCCGGTCGCCCGCGTGCGCGGTCTCGGCCAGCAGCCGCTTCCAGGTGGCGGCGAGCGCGGGGTTGCGCAGCAGCGTCCCGGTCCGGGGCGGCCGGCCGCCGGGCAGGTACACCTCGGCCGACGACGTCCACTCGGTCTCGAACAGCCGCCGTACGCTCGCCACGGTCGCGCCGACGTTCTCCACGGGCGCGTGCCCGTGCTCGGCGTAGCCGATGGCGTACTTCAGGACGTCGTCCAGGGGCTTGGTGCCGTGGTCGCGCAGCAGGAGCAGCCAGGCGTCGAAGGCACCGGGCACGGCGGCGGCGAGCGGTCCGGTGCCCGGTACGAGGTCCAGTCCGAGGTCCCGGTAGTGGGCCGGGGTGGCGCCGGCCGGGGCCACGCCCTGTCCGCACAGCACGCGGACGGCGCCGCCCGCCGGGGCGAGCAGGACCGGGACCTCGCCGGCCGGCCCGTTCAGGTGGGGTTCCACGACGTGCAGCACGAACGCGCCGGCCACGGCCGCGTCGAAGGCGTTGCCGCCGTCCTCCAGGACCGCCATCGCCGACTGGGAGGCCAGCCAGTGCGTGGAGGAGACCATGCCGAAGGTGCCTTGAAGGGTGGGTCGGGTCGTGAACCGCATCTCTCACCTCGGTGTGCGCGCGCCGGCCGGCTGCCCGGGAACAGCTGTCGTGACCGAAGCTGCCCCGCCGTGCGGCCGGCTACGCGGCCCGGGCGCGGTCTCTGCCGGATGGGCAAGGCGGACCCCGGGTGTACGTGCCGGACGCGCCCGGCAGGATCGGGGGGTGACGGCGCTGCCTGAGGTGACGCCCCGGGAACACCCCGGACGGGCCGGACGTTGATCCCGTGCGGCAGCAACGAAAGGCCAAGGCAGTGCACGGTGAGTACAAGGTGCCCGGCGGCAAGCTCGTCGTCGTGGATGTGGACGTCGAGGAGGGCGTGCTGCGGCACGTGCGCGTGGCGGGCGACTTCTTCCTGGAACCGGACGAGGCGCTGGACGCGGTGAACGGCGCCCTGGAGGGCGCTCCCGCGGACACCGACGCGGCGGGGCTGGCCGCGCGCGTCGAGGCGGCGCTGCCCGCGGGGACGGTGATGTACGGCCTGACCTCGGAGGGCGTGGGCATCGCGGTGCGCCGGGCGCTCGCCCGGGCCACGGACTGGACCGACTACGACTGGCAGCTGATCCACGAGGCCCCGCAGCCGCCGGCCCTGCACATGGCGCTGGACGAGGTGCTGACCGCCGAGGTGGTCGCGGGCCGGCGGCCGCCGACGCTGCGGGTGTGGGAGTGGGGCTCCCCGGCGGTGATCATCGGCAGCTTCCAGTCGCTGCGCAACGAGGTCGACCCGGACGGCGCCGCCCGGCACGGCGTCGAGGTGGTGCGGCGCATCTCCGGCGGCGGCGCGATGTTCGTCGAGCCCGGCAACACGATCACCTACTCGCTGTCGGTGCCCGAGTCCCTGGTGCAGGGCCTGTCCTTCCAGGACAGCTACGCCTATCTGGACGACTGGGTGCTGGGCGCCCTCGGCGACCTCGGCATCCGGGCCTGGTACCAGCCGCTGAACGACATCGCCACCGACCAGGGCAAGATCGCGGGAGCGGCGCAGAAGCGGATGGTCGGGCCCGGCGGGGGTCCGGGTGCCGTGCTGCACCACGTGACGATGTCGTACGACATCGATGCCGACAAGATGGTCGAAGTGCTGCGGATCGGGCGGGAGAAGCTGTCCGACAAGGGGACGAAGAGCGCGAAGAAGCGGGTCGATCCGCTGCGCCGGCAGACCGGGCTGCCGCGAGAGGCCGTCATCGAGCGGATGATCGAGTCCTTCCGCGCGCGCTACGGCCTGTCCGAGGGCAAGGTCACCGACGAGGAGATGGCGCGGGCGGAGGAACTGGCCCGCACGAAGTTCGGCTCACCGGAGTGGACGGCGCGCGTGCCGTAGCCGGCGGCGGTCCGCGAGTCGGGAAAGGGGCGGCAACCAGGGCACATTACGGGCGGATCGGTACGTCGTGATCGTGGCCCGTGACCGGGTGGGTACGCGCCGCGTTGGCACTTCCGCCCCACGGACAGTCATGTGACACTGTCGTACCCCGTCCGCCCTCGCGGACCCCTCCACCCCTTCTCCCCCACCAGAAGTGTGCCCGTGCGTTCCCTCCCCCTTCCGCTCGCCCTCACCGCGCGTCTGTCGCCGGTCGCGGTGCTCGCCTGCGCCGGCTGGCTGCTGTCCTCCGGCCCCGCCGCCCCGCCCGCCGCCGGGCAGCAGACGGCCCGGATCCCGCCCGCCGGAACCTCCGCCGCCCCGTCCGCCACCGCGGCGGCCCCCACGTACACCACCGCGCCCGCCCCCTGCTCCGCCGTCCCCGCCGCCACCCTGAAGTCCCTGGTGCCGGGCGCCGCGCCGGCCGGCAAGGAGATACCCTCCACGGACACCGGGCGGCGCCGCACCTGTTCCTGGAACGCGCTGCACGGCTACGACTACCGCTGGCTGGACGTGTCCTTCGAGATCGGCGAGTCGGACCAGGAGGCGGAGAAGGAGTACGGGCAGCGGCTGGCGGAGAAGAGCGGCGGCGGGGCCGTGCCCGGGCTCGGCTCCGCCGCGTACTCCGTCGTCGGCCTCACCACGGAGGACAAGCAGCAGACCCGCGAGGGCGTGGTGCTGGTCCGCGTCGCCAACGCCCTCGTCGTCGTCACCTACAGCGGCAGCGACTTCGAGACCGGCAAGGCGCCGACGGCGGACGAGATCAACAAGGGCGCCATCAAGGCGGCGAAGT
>NZ_JACBWZ010000722.1 GCF_013870595.1 Streptomyces sp. WELS2
CTGTCCGGCAGCTCGGCGAGCGCACCGGTCGGCACCGCCACGTACTCCGCCCAGCCGCCCGCCATGGGATGGCCGACGACCCGGGTGATCCCGGACGGCCCGCTGCCGTCGGCGGCCGGCTGCACCACCAGGCCCGCGATGTCCTTGCCCGGGCGGTCGCCGGGCGCGGGCCGCTCCAGCCTGAACGTCTCGCCCCGGTTGACCGAGAAGGCCTCCACCTTCACCAGCGCCTCGTCGGGGCGCGGCACCGGCTCGGCGACGTCGGCGAGCACGACCGGCTCGGCGGGATCCGCGGTCGGTACGAAGGCTTTCATCGTGGTCTTCCCCTCGGTGGCCCCGGGCCGTCCCCGGTGTGGCGTCCGGGACCATCCGACCGCGGGGTGCGGGCGCCCGGCCAACAACCGGTCCGGCCCGCCGACAACGCGCGGTTGTCGCCTAGGGTCAGCGGCATGGACCTCGACCTCACCCTGGTCCGCGCCTTCGTCGCGACCGCCGGGACACTGCACTTCGGGCGGGCCGCGAAGGAGCTGGGCATCAGTCAGCAGGCCCTGTCCAAACGCATCGCGCGGCTGGAGGAGAACCTCGGGGCGAGGTTGTTCGAGCGCCGGGGCGGCATCCGGTTGAGCGCGGCGGGCGAGCGGTTCCTGCCGGCCGCGTGTGAGGCGCTCGCGGCGGGCGAGCGGGCGGTCGCGGCGGTGACGGGCGCCGGACCGGTCGTACGGATCGACACGTGGGGCCATCTGTACGCGCCGATGCGTACGGTCGCCGAGGCGGCGGTCACGCTCGGCGGGGTGCGGTGGGAGCCGGGCCCCGGACGCGACTGGCCGTCGGTCGCCCAGGCACTGCTGCGCGGCGACACGGACCTGGGCTTCGGCCGGGTGCACCCGCTGCCCGACGGCCGGGACGCGAGGCTCACCCAGCGTCTGGTGCGGCTGGAACCCGTCGACGTGCTGGTGGGCCCGTCCCACCCGTCGGCCGGCGCCGGCGCGCTGCGGCCCGCCGATCTGCGCGACAGCGTGCTGTGGTGCCCGGCCGAACTGGACCGCCTGGACTTCCTGCGCCGCTTCGCCGACGAGTTCGGGATCGCGCGGCGGCACGACGGCCCCAATCTGGGCCTGGACCACCTGCTGCGGCGGCTGCGTACCGACTCCGAGGGCTTCACCCTCTTCCCCGCCGACGCGCCGCTGCCGGACCACGGCGACCTGCGCTGCGTACCGCTCGTCGAGCCGACACCGCTGTACGCGTGGTCGCTGGCCTGGCGGGAGTCCTCCCGGCACCCGCTGCTCGGCACCCTGCTGCGCGGCTTCGCGGAAGCCGGCCGGGCCCGCCGCTGGCTGGAGTACGCACCGGGACGGGACTGGCTCCCGGACACCGACCACCCGAAACTCGCCATCCGGCGGGACGCCGGCCCTCCGCCGCCACGGCCCTGACGGGCGGTTCCACGGCGCGGGGCACGGCGGACCGGCGAGGGCGGCGGCGCGCCCTCAGCCGGTGCCGCCCGCCGATTCGCCGGCGGCACGGCGGTACTCGGCGTTGATGCGCTGCGCTTCCTCGAGCTGGTCCTCGAGGATGACGATGCGGCACGCGGCCTCGATCGGGGTCCCTCTGTCGACGAGCTCACGGGCGCGAGCGGCGATCCGCAGCTGGTAGCGGGAGTACCGGCGGTGTCCTCCTTCCGAGCGGAGGGGAGTGATCAGCCGGGCCTCACCGATGGCCCGGAGGAACGCCGGGGTGGTGCCGAGCATCTCCGCCGCCCGGCCCATGGTGTACGCGGGGTAGTCGTCGTCGTCCAGACGATCACTCAGAGGGTTGTCCGATGTCATGTCACCTCGCTGTGCAACGCGTCGAGGGCCCTGATGCCGTACGGCACCGGGGCCCCGAGGGAAATTCAACACCATCCGCCGGCCCTACCGCTGTGCCGGCCTTCTCTGAGGGGTCTCGCCGATCCATGTCTACGGAAGAAATCCTACCTCCGTGAAAGACGGAAATCTATTGCTGCAAGATGAGATTCCGCTTGGGCGACCGCTTCCCGCCCCGCGGGGGGTGCGGGGGCGGCCGGGCCGCATAAGCTCTGCTGTCATGTCGAACCCTGATGAGCTGCTCGTCGCCATCTCCGCCGCCGTGGAATCCGAGCGAAGCAATCAGATGTCGCTGACCGTGGTCGTCGGCGGCGCCGTGATCACCGGCCGGTTGGCCCCCGAGGCCGTGTGGAGGGAGCGGGTGGCGGAGGTCCTGAAGGACTCGGACCGGCTCGGCCCGTTCGCGGGCGTCTTCGGACCGGAGCCGCGAGGGGCCCGGTCCGGTCGCGGCGAGGCGCCCACGCATCTGCACTTCCACCTCGCCCGGATCCTGCAGGGCAGCCTCGGCATCCCGGAGACGGGAGGCATGTACCGGGTCGCGATCAAGGACGTCAGCGCCTGGTCCGTGGGCGATCTCAGCTACTCCGACCGGTGAGACCCCGTCCCGGCCCCGTCGCCCGGCCGGTGTCGTCCGAACGGACGGCGGCATAGCGGTGGGGGCCCTGCCGGCACTTGTCGGCAGGGCCCCCACCGGGATCCCGAGGACGGTCTCCCGCCCGTCGTCATACGGCCACGGGACCGGGGCCGCCGAGCAGCGCCGAGGCGGTCTCCGGCGCACCGGGCCCGCCCGCACCCAGGGGCGCGGCCCAGGGCTGGTCGTGGCAGGTGAAACCGAGGCGTGTCATGGCCCGGGTGACCTCGCCGGCGGTGGAGTCACGCGGGTCCTGCCGGGTGAGGACCCGGCCCACCTGCCGCGTCCATGCGCTGTGTCATCGCCCGGTACCCGTTCGAAGAGAAGGGCCGTCGAGGACGTCCCGCAGCCGGATCCGGTCCGTGTAGGCGGAACTGTCGCGGAGCCCGGCGAGCCGGACCAGGGTCACCAGTCCCGTGCTCCGGTCGTCCTCGTCGCACACGGTCAGGTACTCGACCCGGGCACCCGCCATGACGGCCAGGGCCACCTCGACGGTCATGTCGTCCCACACCCGGGGGCCGGGCCCTTCGACGTCCCCGTCCGCGGTCGGGGGGGCGGGGTCCGGCATGCGGTGCTGCGTACGCGTCGGCGTCAAGGGTGTCTCCTTCGGTAGAGGCGGGACGGCCTGGAGCCGGTGGTCCCGGAAGACCGGGGGGCTTCCGGGACCGCGCCGCTCTAGGCGGCCGAGTC
>NZ_JACBWZ010000723.1 GCF_013870595.1 Streptomyces sp. WELS2
ATCGTCACGCCGTACGGCACTCAGGCGGAGCGTCTGCCGTCTCTCCCTGGTGCGCCATCTGGCCATGGACCCCTGGGTGTCGAGCTCTCGCAAATCCTCCCGCAACGAGTTGAGTTGCTCCTCGGCCAGCAGGGCCTCGGCCTCCTTCCGGCCCGCTGCCTGGAGGACGCGTGACTGCTCCGTGCGCAGGCGGTCGACCTCCGACCACTGACGGCGGGATTCCGCCGTTTCCTCCTGCCGCAGCCTCGCCGCCGTGACGCCCCGCTCCGCCGCCTCCCGGGCGGCTTCGGCCTGGGCCAGCAACTCCGCCGCCCGCTCCGCGTGTTGCCGTACGGACACCGGGTCCTGTCCGGGTGTGCGCAGCAGCTTCAGCGCGGCGAAGTAGGCGGGGGCGTCGAAGCGGACGAGGGAGGCGTCCAGCGCGGCGAGTTCCGCCGCGCGGCCGCGCACGTCCACGAGCGCGGCTTCCAGGGCACGCCTGCGCGCCTCTGTCTCGGCCAGCCGTTCACGCACCATGAGGGGCAGCGACACACCGGGGTTGTCGGCGACCTCCCTCAGCTGCGGCGGGCCGACGCGCACGATGGCGCCCGGTGCGTGCCGGTTCTCCTTCAGCACCCCCGACAGGGCGTTGTCCACGGCGATGTTGGTGGCCGACACCAGCAGGATCCGGTCGCCGCGGGTGATCAGGTCGCCGATGGCGCGCCTCAGCACGGTCGTCTTGCCGGTGCCCGGCGGACCCCACACCAGGTGCACGCCCTCGCCCAGGCACGCGCGGTAGGCGTCGGTCTGTGCGGGATGGAAACCGGGAGGGGCCGGTGCGGGGGCGGACGCGCCACCGATGGCCCCGGAGGCCAGGGCGCTCGCCAGCGGGGTCTCGCCCAGCCCGGCGATCCCGTCGCGCAGTGCCTCCACGAGGAAGGCCGGCGGTTGCTTCAGCAGCCACAGGTACGCGTCCGGCAGGTCCGCGAACTCGGCGACCTTCACCGTGAGGAGGGAGCCGTTCTGCACCGTCTCCGAGACGGCGAATCCCTTCGCCTCGACGTGCTCCGACTCCGGCCCGGCGAGGCGCAGCGCGTCCAGCTGGTCCGGGCCGATGTCCGAACCGCGCAGGTCCACCGCGTACCAGCCCGCCTCCTTGGTGCGGACCGCGCGTCCCACCCGTTGCCAGCGCGGTGGCCGGGCCGAGCCGCCCACGATCGTGACGAGTTCACCCAGGGCCGTGGTGATCTCCTCACGCCACCCCACCCGCGTCACCCCCGTTACGCGCCCCACTGGAGACATCGGTTCGTCACGGCGCGTCTCCACGCGGATCCTAACCTTCGAACAGTACGGCCGATTGCGCCGGGCCGGCTGCGACACCGTCCTGCTCGTCGGACCCTGGACCCACACCTCCGCCCTCCAGCGGGGATGGCCCGAGGTGTTCGCGGAGAGCCTCGCGTGGCTGCGCGCCCACCTGTGCGCCGACCCGTCCGGCCTGCGCCCCACCACGGTGCGCGCGCATGTCGGCGGCGAGAACGCCTGGCGGGACCTGGGCGACCGGCCGCCGGCCGCGGCCGACACCCCCTGGTACCCCGCCCCCGGCGGGCAGCTCGTCCGGCGGGCCCCGACGGACTCGGCACCGCTGACGACGTTCCGCTACGACCCGGCCGACCCCACCCCGTCCCTCGGCGGCCCGCTGCTCTCCCGCACCGCCGGCCCCCGGGACAACAGCGCCCCGGACGCCCGGGACGACGTCCTGACGTTCACCGGTCCGCCGCCGACCGAGCCGGTGGACATCCTGGGCCCGGTCTCCGCGCGGCTGAGCGTCTCCACGGACACCGGGCACGCCGACGTCTTCACCCGCCTGTGCGACGTGGACGAACAGGGCCGCTCCGTCAACGTCTGCGACGGGCTGGGCCGTCTTCGGACGACCGGAGACGCGCCCTCGCGGGTCACCGCGCCGATGAGCGCCACCGCGCACCGCTTCCCGGCCGGCCACCGCATCCGCTGGCAGATCAGCGGAGGCGCCCATCCGCGCTACGCCCGCAATCCCGGCACCGGCCGGTCACCGGTGGACGCCACCACGTTCACACCGGTGCGCATCACCCTCCACACGGTGCCGTCACCTTGGCCGGCGCCCTGTTGACCGGTCTGTGGCTGGTGAAGTCCAAGGGCATGGAGCATCCCGCTCCGCGCACCCGCACAGGGCCACCCACGGCCGGGACACGGTCCTGACCCGCCATGCCGGCGCACATCCCGCCCACACGGCGAGCGCGATACCTCCGCCCCGCCCCGTCCGCGTGCCGGTCGTCACGCATCCGCTGGCGAAGTCGGACAAGGGGTCCGGCATCGCCATGGTGCGCATCCCTGCCGGGTGGCCGCCCCGGCGGCCCACCCGGCAGGGGGCGTTCGCGGTGCGCCGAGTGGCGTGGCGAAACATTCGGAGACGGAAGCGACTCGTGCGAGAAGTATTGACGTTGTTCAACGCTTCCCTAATTCTTCAGATGGCCGACATTGCGGTCGATGTTCGATGGGTCGAACATCTCGCATGTCATGCGCGCGCCAAGCCGGATCCGCCTACTCAAGGTTGAGGAAACCCCCATGAACAGAGGAAGTTTCAGCCGCAGGCATCCGTCCGCGGTGCTCGCCGCGGTGTTCGCGGCCCTGGCCGCGCTGGCGGCGTTGCTGGTGGCCACCCCGGCCCAGGCGGCCTCCAGCGGCGCCCTGCGCGGTGTCGGTTCGAACCGCTGTCTCGACGTGCCGGGCGCCGTCGAGACCGACGGAACGGCCTTGCAGCTCTACGACTGCTGGGGCGGGACGAACCAGCAGTGGACGCTGACGGACGCCAACCAGCTGACCGTGTACGGCAACAAGTGCCTGGACGTTCCGGGCCACGCCACCACGGCCGGTACCAAGGTGCAGATCTGGACCTGTTCCGGTGGCGCCAACCAGCAGTGGCAGGTGAAGTCGGACGGCACGGTCGTCGGCACGGAGTCCGGGCTGTGCCTGGAGGCCGCGGGCGCCGGCACGGCCAACGGCACGGCGGTGCAGATCGGTACGTGCAACGGCGGAAGCAACCAGAAGTGGACCGGTCTGACCGGGACGACGACCCCGCCGACGGGCGGCACGTGTGCTCTTCCGTCGACGTACCGGTGGTCGTCCACGGGTGCCTTGGCGCAGCCGGCGAACGGCTGGGCCG
>NZ_JACBWZ010000724.1 GCF_013870595.1 Streptomyces sp. WELS2
CCGGTCCTCGGGAGCGAGCCCGCCGGCCAGCAGCCGGCCGGCCAGCGCACGGGCCCACTCGTGCAGTTCGCGGTAGGTCAGCTCGCGGTCGCCGTCGTGCACCGCGACCGCGTCCGGGGTGCGGCGGGCCTGCTCGGCGAACAGGTCCACGGGGCTGCGCGGGCCGGCCGGACGGGCGGTGGTGTTCCAGGCGGCCAGCAGCTCGCGGTCGGCCGGGGTGAGCAGGTCCAGGCCGGCCAGGTCGGTGTCGAAGCCGTCGGCGAGGGTGGTGAGCAGCGCGGCGAGCCGGTCCGCGGCGCGCTCGGCGGTGCCGGCGTCGAACAGGGCGGGGTCGTAGGCCAGCTCGAAGCCGAGCCGTTCGTCCAGGTGCGCGCGCAGGCACCAGGCGAAGGTGGTGGCGTCGTCGGCGCGTACTTCCTCGACCCGGACGCCGGTGCGGGCGGTCGCCGACTCGTCCACGGGATAGTTCTCGAACACCACCATGCTGTCGAACAGCGGTTCGCCGGGAGGTACTTCACCGACGGCCTGGATGCGGGGCAGGGCGAGGAAGTCGAAGCGGCGGGTGTCGCTCTGCCGTTCCTGGAGGTCGCGCAGCCACGGCAGCACCGGTCCGGCCGGGATCCGGACCCGGGTCGGCACGGTGTTGACGAACATGCCGATCATGCCTTCCACACCGGGAAGTTCGGCCGGGCGGCCGGAGACGGTGGTGCCGAACACCACGTCGTCCCGGCCGCCGGAGCGGGCCAGCAGCAGCGCCCAGGCACCCTCGATCACGGTGTTGACGGTGAGTCCGGCGCGGGCGGCGCCCTCCCGCAGCCGCCGGGAGACCTCCGGGTCCAGCGCGTGGCGGACGGCGGCGGTGGAGCAGGCGCGGTGGGCCTCGGCGGGCGCGTGGTCGTACGGCAGCGGGGTGCGGGCGGTGAACCCGGCGAGCGTCTCGGCCCAGTGCCGTTCGGCGGCCGTCTCGTCCTGCGCGCGCAGCCAGTGCAGGAAGTCCGCGAAGGGCCGGCGTGCCGGGGGTGCCTCCTCGGGGCCGCCGGTGAGGGCCGCGTAGCGTGCGCAGACCTCGGTGAGCAGCTGCCCGGTGCTCCAGCCGTCGAGGACGATGTGGTGGGTGGACCACAGCAGCAGTACCTCGTCGCCGGGCAGGGCGGCCAGGGTGAGCCGGGTGAGCGGCGCGCTGGTGAGGTCCAGGCCGGCCGCGCGGTCCTCGGCGAGCAGCCGGTCGGTGGCCTCGGCCCGCTCGGCGAGGGTGAACGCGCGCCAGTCGAGGTGGGTGACCGGCAGTTCGGCGTGGTGGTGGACGACCTGCACCGGGTGGGGGAGGCCGTGCCAGTGGACGCTGGTGCGCAGCGCCGGGGTGCGGTCGGCGACCTGTTGCCAGGCGGTGGCGAACGCGTGCGGGTCGGCCACCCCGGACAGCCGTACGGCGGTGCGGTCGAAGTAGGCGTGCTCGGTGTCCACGAGGCCGTGGAAGAGCATGCCGGACTGGAGCGGGGTGAGCGGCAGTACGTCCTCGACGCCCCGGCCGGTGCCGACGAGCCGGTCCAGGTGTTCCTGGCCGAGGCCGGCGAGGGGGAAGTCGGAAGGGGTGCGGCCGCCGGCCGCGGGGTCCGCGCAGTGCGCCACGATCTCGCGCAGGGCGGTGAGGGTGTCCTCGGCGAGCCGGCGGACGGTGGCCTCGTCGTAGACGGCCGCCGGGTAGGTCCAGCCGAGTTCGAGGCGGCCGTGCTGGACGACGCCGGTGATGTCCAGCAGGTACGGGCGGGGTTCGTCCGGGTCGGTGTCGCGTCCCGCCGGGGGCAGGGCGGCGCGGAACAGGCCGTCGGTGCCGTCGGTGTCCCACTGGCCGTGGTAGTTGAAGCCGACCTGTGGGGTGGGGGCACCGGCGAGCGGGCTGCCGGGTACGAGGTGGCGCAGGGCGCCGTGGCTCAGGCCGTGCAGCGGGACCGCGCGCAGTTGTTCCTTGACCGAGCGGAGGGTGTCGTGCCAGCCGGCGTCCGGGGCGACGCGCAGGGCGAGGGGGTACTCGGCGGTGAACCAGCCGACGGTCCGGGACAGGTCCACGTCCTCGAAGAGCTCCTCCCGGCCGTGGCCCTCGACGCCCAGCAGGACGGTGTCGCGTCCGCACCAGCGGGCCAGGGTGCGGCCGAGGGCGCTGAGCAGGACGTCGTTGACCTGGGTGCGGTAGGTCTCCGGGACCCGGCGCAGCAGGGCGTCGGTGGCGGGCTGCTCCAGGGTGACGGTGAGGGTGGCGGCGGTGCCGTGGGTGTTCGGTCCGGGGCGTCCGGCGGGCAGTTCGGCGGGGGCCTCGCCGGTGCGGGTCCAGTACGGCAGGTCGGCGTCGAGGGCGCCGGAGCGGGTGTGCCGTTCCAGGCGGGCGGCCCAGTGGCCGTAGGGGGTGCCGGTGGCGGGCGGGTCGGCGGGCCGGCCGGCCGCCGCCGCCCGGTGGGCGGCCTCCAGGTCGGCGAGCAGGATGCGCCAGGACACGCCGTCGATCACCAAGTGGTGCGCGGTGACGACCAGTTGGCCCGGCCGGTGCGGACCCCGGTCCAGGAACAGGACGCGGACGACCCGCCCGGCCGTGGGGTCGAGGGCGGTCTGCGCCTCCTCCGTCAGCCGCTGGGCCTCGCGCTCCAGCGCCGGGTCGTCCAGCGCGGCCACGTCGTGCCGGGTGAACACGCCGTCCGGGGCCTCGGGCAGCGCCTCCTGGCGCCAGCCGTCGGGGGTGTGGCGGAACCGGGTGCGCAGGGCGGCGTGCCGGCGGACGATCGCCTCGGTGGCCCGCTCCAGCGCCGGGGAGCGGGTGCCGGCGGCGAGTTCCAGGCGCTGGGTCATGGTGAACCGCAGCGGCCGGGCGGGGTCGCGGCCGTCCAGGTACCAGTGCTGGATGGGGGTGAGCGGTGTCTCGCCGGTCTCCTCGGCGGCCTGGTGGGGCGTGGACTCCTTGGCCCGCAGGGCGAGTTCGGCGACGGTCTGGTGCCGGAAGACGTCCTTGGTGGTGAGGGCGAGGCCGGCCTGCCGGGCGCGGGAGACGATCTGGATGCTGAGGATGGAGTCGCCGCCGAGGGCGAAGAAGTTGTCGCGGGCGCCGACGCGTTCGACGCCGAGCACCTCGGCCCAGATCGCGGCCAGGCGTTCCTCGGTGCCGGGCCGGGGGGCGACGTAGGCGGTG
>NZ_JACBWZ010000725.1 GCF_013870595.1 Streptomyces sp. WELS2
GGGTGATGGGTGGCTGGTCGTTGTTTGAGAACTGCACAGTGGACGCGAGCATCTGTGGCCAAGTTTTTAAGGGCGCACGGTGGATGCCTTGGCACCAGGAACCGATGAAGGACGTGGGAGGCCGCGATAGTCCCCGGGGAGTCGTCAACCAGGCTTTGATCCGGGGGTTTCCGAATGGGGAAACCCGGCAGTCGTCATGGGCTGTCACCCTTGCCTGAACACATAGGGCAAGTGGAGGGAACGCGGGGAAGTGAAACATCTCAGTACCCGCAGGAAGAGAAAACAACCGTGATTCCGGGAGTAGTGGCGAGCGAAACCGGATGAGGCCAAACCGTATGCGTGTGAGACCCGGCAGGGGTTGCGTATGCGGGGTTGTGGGATCTCTCTTCCACGGTCTGCCGGCCGTGGGACGAGTCAGAAACCGTTGATGTAGGCGAAGGACATGCGAAAGGTCCGGCGTAGAGGGTAAGACCCCCGTAGTCGAAACGTCAGCGGCTCGTTTGAGAGACACCCAAGTAGCACGGGGCCCGAGAAATCCCGTGTGAATCTGGCGGGACCACCCGCTAAGCCTAAATATTCCCTGGTGACCGATAGCGGATAGTACCGTGAGGGAATGGTGAAAAGTACCGCGGGAGCGGAGTGAAATAGTACCTGAAACCGTGTGCCTACAAGCCGTGGGAGCGTCGGAACGAGGCTTGCCTTGTTCTCGTGACTGCGTGCCTTTTGAAGAATGAGCCTGCGAGTTTGCGGTGTGTTGCGAGGTTAACCCGGGTGGGGAAGCCGTAGCGAAAGCGAGTCCGAATAGGGCGATTCAGTAGCACGCTCAAGACCCGAAGCGGAGTGATCTAGCCATGGGCAGGTTGAAGCGGAGGTAAGACTTCGTGGAGGACCGAACCCACCAGGGTTGAAAACCTGGGGGATGACCTGTGGTTAGGGGTGAAAGGCCAATCAAACTCCGTGATAGCTGGTTCTCCCCGAAATGCATTTAGGTGCAGCGTCGTGTGTTTCTTGCCGGAGGTAGAGCACTGGATAGGCGATGGGCCCTACCGGGTTACTGACCTTAGCCAAACTCCGAATGCCGGTAAGTGAGAGCGCGGCAGTGAGACTGTGGGGGATAAGCTCCATGGTCGAGAGGGAAACAGCCCAGAGCATCGACTAAGGCCCCTAAGCGTACGCTAAGTGGGAAAGGATGTGGAGTCGCAGAGACAACCAGGAGGTTGGCTTAGAAGCAGCCACCCTTGAAAGAGTGCGTAATAGCTCACTGGTCTAGTGATTCCGCGCCGACAATGTAGCGGGGCTCAAGCGTACCGCCGAAGTCGTGTCATTGCAGCATGTACTCCCAACGGAGGCTGTGATGGGTAGGGGAGCGTCGTCTGCCGGGTGAAGCGGCACTGGAAGGTAGTCGTGGACGGTTGACGAGTGAGAATGCAGGCATGAGTAGCGATACAAACGTGAGAAACGTTTGCGCCGATTGACTAAGGGTTCCTGGGTCAAGCTGATCTGCCCAGGGTAAGTCGGGACCTAAGGCGAGGCCGACAGGCGTAGTCGATGGATAACCGGTTGATATTCCGGTACCCGCTGTGAAGCGTCAAACATCGAATCCAGTGATGCTAAGGCCGTGAAGCCGCCCTGGAGCCTTCGGGCAAAGGGGAGTGGTGGAGCCGCTGACCCAAGTTGGTAGTAGGTGAGTGATGGGGTGACGCAGGAAGGTAGTCCATCCCGGGCGGTGGTTGTCCCGGGGTAAGGGTGTAGCCCGAGTGGTAGGCAAATCCGCCACTCATGCAGGGTGAGACCTGATGCCGAGCCGATTGTGGTGAAGTGGATGATCCTATGCTGTCGAGAAAAGCCTCTAGCGAGTTTCATGGCGGCCCGTACCCTAAACCGACTCAGGTGGTCAGGTAGAGAATACCGAGGCGTTCGGGTGAACTATGGTTAAGGAACTCGGCAAAATGCCCCCGTAACTTCGGGAGAAGGGGGGCCACGCCTGGTGAGAACACTTGCTGTTCGAGCTGGGGGTGGCCGCAGAGACCAGCGAGAAGCGACTGTTTACTAAAAACACAGGTCCGTGCGAAGCCGTAAGGCGATGTATACGGACTGACGCCTGCCCGGTGCTGGAACGTTAAGGGGACCGGTTAGCTCACTTTCGGGTGGGCGAAGCTGAGAACTTAAGCGCCAGTAAACGGCGGTGGTAACTATAACCATCCTAAGGTAGCGAAATTCCTTGTCGGGTAAGTTCCGACCTGCACGAATGGCGTAACGACTTCTCGACTGTCTCAACCATAGGCCCGGTGAAATTGCACTACGAGTAAAGATGCTCGTTTCGCGCAGCAGGACGGAAAGACCCCGGGACCTTTACTACAGTTTGATATTGGTGTTCGGTTCGGCTTGTGTAGGATAGCTGGGAGACTGTGAAGCTCGCACGCCAGTGTGGGTGGAGTCGTCGTTGAAATACCAGTCTGGTCGTGCTGGATGTCTAACCTGGGTCCGTGATCCGGATCAGGGACAGTGTCTGATGGGTAGTTTAACTGGGGCGGTTGCCTCCTAAAGGGTAACGGAGGCGCCCAAAGGTTCCCTCAGCCTGGTTGGCAATCAGGTGTTGAGTGTAAGTGCACAAGGGAGCTTGACTGTGAGACCGACGGGTCGAGCAGGGACGAAAGTCGGGACTAGTGATCCGGCGGTGGCTTGTGGAAGCGCCGTCGCTCAACGGATAAAAGGTACCCCGGGGATAACAGGCTGATCTTCCCCAAGAGTCCATATCGACGGGATGGTTTGGCACCTCGATGTCGGCTCGTCGCATCCTGGGGCTGGAGTCGGTCCCAAGGGTTGGGCTGTTCGCCCATTAAAGCGGTACGCGAGCTGGGTTTAGAACGTCGTGAGACAGTTCGGTCCCTATCCGCTGTGCGCGTAGGAGTCTTGAGAAGGGCTGTCCCTAGTACGAGAGGACCGGGACGGACGAACCTCTGGTGTGCCAGTTGTTCTGCCAAGGGCATGGCTGGTTGGCTACGTTCGGGAGGGATAACCGCTGAAAGCATCTAAGCGGGAAGCCTGCTTCGAGATGAGGACTCCCACCCACTTGATGGGGTAAGGCTCCCAGTAGACGACTGGGTTGATAGGCCGGATCTGGAAGCACGGTAACGTGTGGAGGTGACCGGTACTAATAGGCCGAG
>NZ_JACBWZ010000726.1 GCF_013870595.1 Streptomyces sp. WELS2
TCTCGACCCGTCCAGCACGGCCCTCGTCGCCGCCTACCGCACTCTCAAGAACGCATCGGAGAACTGATCATGCAGCTCGGTCTCATCGGCCTCGGCAAGATGGGCGGCAACATGCGCGAGCGGATCCGCCGCGCCGGCCACACCGTCATCGGCTACGACCGCAACCCCGAGGTCTCCGACGTCAAGAGCCTCGCCGAACTGGTCGAGAAGCTCGACGCGCCCCGCCAGGTGTGGGTGATGGTCCCGGCCGGCACCGCCACCCAGACCGTCATCGACGAACTCGGCGACCTGCTCTCCCCCGGTGACATCGTCATCGACGGCGGCAACTCCCGCTGGACGGACGACGAGAAGCACGCCGCCGCGCTCGGCATCAAGGGCATCGGCTTCGTCGACGCCGGTGTCTCCGGCGGCGTGTGGGGCCTGAAGAACGGCTACGCGCTGATGGTCGGCGGCGAGAAGGAGCACGTGGACCGGCTGCGGCCGATCTTCGACGCGCTCAAGCCGGAAGGCCCGTACGGCTATGTGCACGCGGGCCGGGTCGGCGCCGGGCACTTCTCCAAGATGGTCCACAACGGCATCGAGTACGCCATGATGCAGGCCTACGCCGAGGGCTGGGAGCTGCTGGAGAAGGTGACTTCCGTGGACAACGTCCGCGAGGTGTTCCGCTCCTGGCAGGAGGGCACGGTCATCCGCTCCTGGCTGCTGGACCTCGCGGTCAACGCCCTCGACGAGGACGAGCACCTCCAGGGCCTGCGCGGCTACGCGGAGGACTCCGGCGAGGGCCGCTGGACGGTGGAGGCGGCCATCGACAACGCCGTGCCGCTGCCCGCGATCACCGCGTCCCTGTTCGCGCGGTTCGCCTCGCGCCAGGACGACTCCCCGCAGATGAAGATGATCGCCGCGCTGCGCAACCAGTTCGGCGGCCACGCGGTCGAGAAGAAGGGCTGACCCGCCGTGGGGGACCTCCTGCTGGTCCGCCACGGTGAGACGGAGTGGAGCAGGTCGGGACAGCACACCAGCTGGACCGACCTGCCGCTGACCGGACAGGGCGAGGAACAGGCCAAGTCCCTCGCCCCGCTCCTCACCGGCCGGACCTACGCCCGCGCGCTGTCCAGCCCGCTGAGCCGCGCGCTGCGCACCGCCGAACTGGCCGGCATACCCGGGGTCGAGCCCGATCCCGACCTGCACGAGTGGGACTACGGCGGCTACGAGGGCGTCACCACCGCCGAGATACACCGCACCCGCCCGGACTGGGACCTGTGGACCGACGGCGTCCCGCCCGGCCCCGAGGGCCACCCGGGCGAGTCACCGGACCGGATCGGCGCCCGCGCCGACCGGGTCCTGGCCCGCGTGGCGCCGGCGCTGGCCGAGGGGGACGTGGTACTCGTCGCCCACGCCCACTTCCTGCGCGTCCTCACCGCCCGCCGCCTGGGCCTGCCGGCCGCCGACGGCCGCCTGTTCCAGCTGGCCACGGCCACGGTCAGCCGCCTGTCCACGGAACACGGCCGCCCGGTGATCGCGGAGTGGAACGTCCGGCCGTAGCGTGACGGCCGCCGTCGGAAGCGGAGATTGACAGCCGGTTCGGTGCCGGGTCAGAGTCCGGCTGGTGGAGATCGACAATCTGACGGCGGCCGAGGAGCGGGTGTGGCGGGCGTTTCCGCGCGGGGAGTTCGTGGACTTCCGGGAGGCGGCCGACGAGGATCTGGCCGGCGCGGCCGGGTGGGGGCCCGAACGGACCGTACGGGCCGGGGTGCTGCGGGCGCTGCTGCTCGACGGGGAGCGCGAGGACGGGGAGATACCGTCGCTGAGCGTGGCGGGCGCCCGGATCACCGGGCGGCTGGATCTGCAGTACGCGACGATCGACCACCCGGTGCGGCTGCGCCACTGCCACTTCGAGGAGGCCCCGCGCTGTTACGCCGCCCGGCTCCGTGAGCTGAACCTCAGCGAGTCCGTGCTGCCCGGCCTGGTCGCCCACGCCGTGCACGTGGACGGGGTGGTGCGGCTGACCCGTGCCCGGTGCCACGGCACGGTGCGCCTCGGCGGCGCGCGGATCACCGGCAGCCTGTACCTGGAGGGCGCCGAGGTGGCCGCGCCCGGCGCCGAGGAGCCGGTGCTCCAGCTCGACCAGGCGGTGCTGGGCGCCGACCTGTGGGCGCCGGGGCTGCGCACACGGGGGCAGATCCGCCTCAACGGCGCGAGCGTGGCCGGGTCGTTGAACCTGAACGAGTCCCGGCTCGGCAACCCCGGGCACGCCGCGCTCGACGCCGAGACGCTCACCGTCGAGGGGGACATGCTGGTGCGCGGCGCCGAGGTGCGCGGCTGGACCGGTCTGCGCGGCGCCCGGATCGCGGGGCGGCTCGACCTGTCGTACACCCGGCTCGCGCATCCGGGCGGTACGGCGCTGCGGGCCGGCAGCTCCACCATCGGCGAGCTGTGGCTGCGCAAGGCCCCGCCGATGGAGGGCGCCCTGAACCTGCGCCGCGCCCAGCTCGACGTACTGCTGCTGGAACCGGAGTCGGTGCCGGAGACGGTGCTGCTGGGCGACCTGACGTACACCTCGCTCGTCCCGCACGAGCCGGCCGAGCGCCGGCTGCCGATGCTCCGGCGCGAGCGCGACGGGTATGTCCCGCACGCCTACGAGCAGTTGACGGCCGCCTACCGCCGGGTCGGCGACGATCACGCGGCCCGGCTGGTGCAGCTCGCCAAGCAGCGCCGGCACCGGCACACGCTGCCCTGGTACGGGCGGCTGTGGGGCCTGGTGCAGGACGTCACCGTCGGCTACGGCTTCCGTCCGCTGCGTGCCGCCGGCTGGCTGCTGTCGCTGCTCGCGCTCGGCTCGCTCGCCTTCGCGCTGCACCCTCCGCGTCCGCTGAAGGCGGGCGAGGCGCCGCCGTTCCACCCGGTGTTCTACACGCTCGACCTGCTGCTGCCGGTGATCTCCTTCGGGCAGGACTCGGCGTTCGCGCCGCGCGGCGGATACCAGGTGCTGGCGTACGTGCTGGTGCTCACCGGATGGATCCTCGCGACGACGGTGATCGCCGGTGTCACCCGCACGGTCAGCCGCCCCTGAGCGCTCGTCCGCGCCGTCAGCCGTCCGTGACCCGGCCGGTGACCAGACGGTCGTCCTGGAGCGGCTGTCGGTCCACATGGCGGGCAAGCGTT
>NZ_JACBWZ010000727.1 GCF_013870595.1 Streptomyces sp. WELS2
CCCCGCGTTCGCGGTGGACCACCGCATGAACGTGCCGGCCTGGAACGCGCTCGCCGACGCGCTGAGCGGCTACGGCCGGATGACGCCTGCCGAACGGAACGTGCCCCGGCAGCTCTTCCTCGATCCGGGCGCCCGGGAGCTGTACCCCGAGTGGGCGGCGGTGGCCGCGCAGGCGGTGGCCCATCTGCGGGTCGGCGCCGGGCGGTACGCCGACGACGCCGAGTTGTGCGCGCTGGTCGGCGAACTCTCCGTGAAGAGCGAGGACTTCCGCAGGATGTGGGCGGACTACGAGGTCCGGGAGTGCTCCTACGGCGTGAAGCGGATCCGGCACCCGGTCGCGGGCCTGCTGACGCTGCCCTACGAAACCCTGACGGTGCCGTCCCAGCCGGAGCTGACCCTCGTGGTCTACACCCCGGAACCGGGCTCGGAGACGGCGGAGCGCCTCGCCCTGCTGGGGAGTTGGGCCGGCGTCTGACCGCCGGAAGGACTGTCGCGGGGACCGCCGCACCCCCGTTGCCGGGGGGCGGGACGACGGCGGTCCCCGCGAGGGACGCGGGCCGGTCGGGACCGGACGTGCGCGTCCATGGCGTCCATGGAGGTCCGGGAGCCGCTCCGGAGGTCCTGGCGCCGTTCGGCGCCGGCCCGGGCGGGGAGCCGATCCCGCCCTGCCGACGCCCTCCAATCTGCCGGACGCGTGTTAAGCGGGTGCTGCGCGCACGTGACACGCTCGTACCACTTGCGCGAACCCCGGCCCCGCGCCGGACTCGGCTACTTGTTGCCGCCCTTGGCCAGGAAGGCGAGCAGGTCCTGCCGGCTGACCACGCCGGTCGGCTTGCCCTCGACCAGGACGATCGCCGCGTCCGCCTCGCCCAGCACCTGCATCAGG
The DNA here is from genome assembly GCF_013870595.1 of Streptomyces sp. WELS2. Classification (GTDB taxonomy): domain Bacteria; phylum Actinomycetota; class Actinomycetes; order Streptomycetales; family Streptomycetaceae; genus Streptomyces. The sequence goes on from NZ_JACBWZ010000727.1 coordinate 887, forward strand.
TCGCCGACCGGCTCGCCGGAGCCGACCTGGGGCAGCGGGGAGCACATGTGCTTCTCCAGCGGGTCGTCCAGCGAGGCGCGCTTGCTGAACAGGGCGTCGAGCAGCTCCCGTTCCACCACGGAGCCGACGACCTCGGCCGCCATCACGTCCGGGTGGCCGGCGCCCGGCTTGACGACGGGCATCTGCGAGACGCCGTACTCGCGCAGCACCTCGATGGCCTGGCCGACGGTCTCCTCCGGGTGCATGTGCACCAGGGACGGGATGGAACCGGCGACCTTGTCGCTGAGGACGTCACCGACGCGGGCGCTGGGGCCCTCGTCCTCCAGGAAGCCGTAGTCGGCCATCCACTCGTCGTTGAAGATCTTGCTGAGGTAGCCGCGTCCGCTGTCCGGGAGCAGGACCACCACGACGTCGTCCGGTCCGAGCCGCTCGGCGACCTCCAGCGCGGCCACGACGGCCATGCCGCAGGAGCCGCCCACCAGCAGGCCCTCCTCCTTGGCCAGCCGGCGGGTCATCTGGAAGGAGTCCTTGTCGGAGACGGCGACGATCTCGTCCGCGACCGAGCGGTCGTAGGCGGTCGGCCAGAAGTCCTCGCCGACGCCCTCGACCAGGTACGGCCGGCCCGAGCCGCCGGAGTACACCGAGCCCTCCGGGTCGGCGCCGATGACCTTGACCTTCCCCTCGCTGGCCTCCTTCAGGTAGCGGCCGGTGCCGGAGATGGTGCCGCCGGTGCCGACGCCCGCCACGAAGTGGGTGATCCTCCCCCCGGTCTGCTCCCACAGCTCGGGACCGGTGGAGTGGTAGTGCGAGAGGGGGTTGTTGGGGTTGGAGTACTGGTCGGGCTTCCAGGCGCCCGGGGTCTCACGGACGAGCCGGTCGGAGACGTTGTAGTAGGAGTCCGGGTGCTCCGGCGCCACGGCGGTCGGGCAGACCACGACCTCGGCACCGTACGCGCGCAGCACGTTGATCTTGTCGGTGCTCACCTTGTCCGGGCAGACGAAGATGCACTTGTAGCCCTTCTGCTGGGCCACGATGGCAAGACCGACACCGGTGTTCCCGCTGGTCGGCTCGACGATCGTGCCGCCCGGCTTCAGCTCCCCGCTCTTCTCCGCGGCCTCGATCATGCGCAGGGCGATGCGGTCCTTCACGGAGCCGCCGGGGTTGAAGTACTCCACCTTGGCGAGCACGGTCGCCCGGATGCCCTTGGTCACGTTGTTGAGCCGCACCAGCGGGGTGTTGCCGACGAGGCTGATCATCGAGTCGTGGTATTGCACCGTTGTCTCCGGTCGCTGCAAAAAAGGTGTGTTCGTAGTGGTGTCGCCAGCCTAAGGCCAGCCGCACGGCGCGCGCGGCCGTTCACTCGCCGTTGAGATTGACGCACGGTCCGTACGGGGCAAGGAGTGGGTGTACGGCTACGAGGAGGTGGCGGCGACGCATGACGAGCATGTCGAGGGCGCGGGTGGCCCGGCGCATCGCGGCCGGGGCGGCGTACGGCGGCGGGGGGGCCGGTCTGGTCGGCGCGGCCGTCGTCGGACTGGTGCTGGCGGAGGTGCGGCTGGCCCGGCGGCAGCTGGGCAACGGGCTCAGCGGCCGGGTGCCGGTGGCCGACGGCGTGTACGGGCACGCCTACGAGATCCCGGGCGAACCGCCGCTGCGGCTGGCCCTGCTCGGCGACTCCACGGCGGCGGGGCAGGGCGTGCACCGGGCGGGCCAGACACCGGGGGCGCTGCTGGCCTCGGGGCTGGCGGCGGTGGCGGAGCGCCCGGTGGAGCTGCGGAACGTGGCGGTCACCGGGGCGCGGTCGGACGACCTGGACCGTCAGGTGGGGCTGCTGCTGTCGGCGCCCGGGCCCGTCCCCGACGTGTGCGTGATCATGATCGGCGCGAACGACGTGACCCACCGGATCCCGCCGACCCGGTCGGTACGGCACCTGTCGACGGCGGTACGGCGGCTGCGCACGGCCGGCGCGGAGGTGGTGGCCGGCACCTGTCCGGACCTCGGCACGATCGAGCCGGTGCAGCAGCCGCTGCGGTGGCTGGCCCGGCGGGCGTCCCGGCAGCTGGCGGCGGCCCAGACGATCGGGGTGGTGGCGCAGGGCGGGCGCACGGTGTCGCTGGGGGATCTGCTCGGGCCGGAGTTCGAGGCGAATCCGCGGGAGTTGTTCGGGCCGGACAACTACCACCCGTCGGCGGAGGGGTACGCCACGGCGGCGATGGCCATCCTGCCGACGGTGTGCGCGGCGCTGGGGCTGTGGCCGGCGGAGGAGGACCG
>NZ_JACBWZ010000728.1 GCF_013870595.1 Streptomyces sp. WELS2
AGTGAGCGGGGTCTTCGGGAGGGGTCCTACTCGGCCAGGACGGCCTCGGCAACTGGTTCGCCCTGCTCCTCGGCTGGGCCATCGCCTACGGCTCCCGGCGGCTGACCCCGGCGGAGACCAAGTGGGCCGTGATGATCCTGCCCGGCGCGGCGGTCGCGGCCGGCCTGCTGTGGCTGTGGGGCCGCACCGACGGCCGCTGGGGCACCCCGGTCCCGCAGGGCCACATGAGCGACGCGATCGGCGACACCTGGCCGTGGGTGGTCCGGGGCGCGGCGGTGGCGTCGGCGTTGTACCTGGTCTGGCGCTCACAGCGGAAGAGGTAGCACCGGAGCGCCGGCGGCCCGTCCGCCCGTACGGCGCGGGCCCGCCCGGTCCCTCCCGTCCGCACCCGGCAGAATGTCCCCCATGGCCTCCACCCTGACCGTCGGTTTCGACCTGGACATGACGCTCATCGACTCGCGTCCGGGCATCCGCGCCTGCTACCTCGCCCTGGCGGAGCGCACCGGCACGTTCATCGACGCCGACCTCGCGGTGACCCGGCTCGGTCCGCCGCTCGTGGAGGAGCTGGCCCACTGGTTCCCGCCGGAGCGGGTGGCCGAGACGGCCGACCTGTACCGGGCGATGTACCCCTCCATAGCCATCGCCGCGACGCCCGCGATGCCCGGCGCCCGGGAGGCGGTGGACGCGGTGCGCGCGGCCGGCGGGCGGACGATGGTGGTGACGGCGAAGTACGAGCCGAACGCCAAGCTGCACCTCGCCCACCTCGGCATCGAGCCGGACGTGGTCGTCGGCGACCTGTGGGCCGAGCAGAAGGCGGAGGCACTGCGCGAGTACGGCGCGTCCGTGTACGTCGGCGACCACGTCGGAGACGTCCGCGGGGCCCGCGCCGCCGGCGCGTTCTCGGTCGCCGTCGCGACCGGACCGTGCCCGGCCGGGGAACTGGCCGCGGCCGGCGCGGACGTCGTCCTGGCCGGTCTGTCCGCCTTCCCGGAATGGCTGGACGGCTACCGCGAGGCGCCCGGGACGGCCTCCCGCGCCTGACGCCGTCCGGCGGTGACCGAGCGCAGCACACCGGCACCGGCGATGAGGAATCCGACGGCCATGAGCATGCTCAGACCGAACATGTAGGTCGGAAAAGGCTTCGCCCCGAGGAACAACGGGGCCACCGTGACCAGGGTGGCCACCGCCCCGAGGAAGAAGACGACGGCACCGGCCCGGATCAGTCGGTCACCGGGCGCGGCGGAATTCGCTTGGGTTTTGTCACGCACCGGACCAGGGTAGTTCCCTGCGCGAGAGAACAACCGGGGGACGTCTTGTCACCCGCCCGAAGACCATTAGCCTTGGTATCGGCGGGTCATGGTCGACCCGCTCTAGTGCTGTCAAGAGCAGTTTCCGAAGTAGTTTTCCCAACGAGTACGAGGACGAGGACAGACGTGCCTACCGGCAAGGTCAAGTGGTTCAACAGCGAGAAGGGCTTCGGCTTTCTCTCCCGCGACGACGGCGGTGACGTCTTCGTCCATTCCTCGGTTCTCCCCGCCGGAGTCGATTCGCTCAAGCCGGGACAGCGCGTGGAGTTCGGGGTCGTCGCCGGTCAGCGCGGCGACCAGGCGCTGTCGGTGAACGTGCTGGACCCGACCCCCTCGGTCGCCGCCGCCCAGCGCAAGAAACCGGACGAGCTGGCGTCGATCGTGCAGGATTTGACGACCCTTCTCGAGAACATCACCCCGATGCTGGAGAAGGGCCGTTACCCGGAGAAGGCCAACGGCAAGAAGATCGCCGGCCTGCTCCGCGCGGTCGCCGACCAACTCGACGTCTGACCGGGCCCGGACTTCCTCAGGGGAAGTCCAGCGCCTTCGGGCCGAGGGGCGGCAGCAGCCCCTCGGCCGCCGCACGGGTGAGCAGCCCGCGGACCGCCGCGTAGCCGTCCTCGCCGAGGTCGGCCGTGAACTCGTTGACGTACAGCCCGATGTGCTGGTCGGCGACGGCCGGATCCATCTCCTGGGCGTGCGCCATGACGTACGGCCGGGAGGCCTCCGGGTCGTCCCAGGCCATGCGCACGGACGTACGGATCGATTCGGCCAGCCGGGTGAGCGTCTCCGTGCCCAGCGAGCGCCGGGCGATGATCGCGCCCAGCGGGATCGGCAGCCCGGTGGTCTCCTCCCAGTGCTCGCCCATGTCGGCGAGCTTGTGCAGCCCGTAGTTCCGGTAGGTGAACCGGGCCTCGTGGATGACCAGGCCCGCGTCCACCTTGCCGTCCCGTACGGCCGGCATGATCTCGTGGAACGGCATGACCACGATCTCGCCGACCCCGCCGGGCACGGTGTCCGCGGCCCACAGCCGGAACAGCAGGTACGCGGTCGACTTCTCGCTCGGCACCGCGACCGTACGGCCCGTCAGTCCCGAGGCGTGGGAGATGCCCCCGGCGCCCGCCTCCCGGGTGAGTACCAGCGGCCCGCAGCCCCGCCCCAGCGCGCCGCCGCACGGCAGCAGCGCGTACTCGTCGAGGACGTACGGCAGCACGGCGTACGACACCTTCAGCACGTCCAGCTCGCCGCGCTCGGCCATGCCGTTGGTGATGTCGATGTCGGCGAACGTCACGTCCAGCGCGGGCGCGCCGGGCACCCGGCCGTGGGCGAGGGCGTCGAAGACGAAGGTGTCGTTCGGGCAGGGGGAGTACGCGATCGGCAGGGACCGCTGCTCACTGGTGGTCATGTGGGTTCCAACTCTCCAAAGCGGGCGCGAGCTTCCCGAAGCCCTCGGTGAGGGCGGCGAGGGCGTCGCCGATGCGCCAGGCGGCGCGGTCCCGGGGCCCCACCGGGTTGGAGACGGCGCGGATCTCCAGCACGGGCACCCCGTGCGCGGCGGCGGCCTCCGCCACCCCGAACCCCTCCATGCCCTCGGCGAGCGCGCCCGGATGCCGGGAGCGCAGGGCGGCGGCGCGGGCGGCGGTGCCGGTCACCGTGGAGACGGTCAGGACCGTGCCGGTATGGGCGCCGAGGGCCTCGGCGGCGACTCGTACGGCTGATTCGGGCGGGCGGTGGGTGACGGTCCCGAAGCCGAGTTCGGTGACCGGGAGGAAGCCGTCGGCGGTCTCGGCGCCCAGATCGGCCGCCGTGATCGCGTCGGCGACGACGAGCGAGCCGACGGGCGCGTC
>NZ_JACBWZ010000729.1 GCF_013870595.1 Streptomyces sp. WELS2
GGCCGCCGGGGCCGGCAGGCCGTCGGGCAGCCTGTCGTCGACGCCGTTGCGGTAGACGGCGGTGCCGATGCTGCCGATGACGGCGACACCCAGCGAGATGCCGAGGTCGTTGACGGTGGACGCCAGGCCGCCGGCCGCGCCCGCCTTCTCCGGCGGCACCGAGCCGACCACGAGGTCCGTGGTCAGAGCCATGGACGGGGAGACCGCCGGGTAGAGCACGATGAAGCCGACGATCACCCAGGGCAGCCCGGTGGTGCTGTCGACGAGCGTGAACAGGATGTAGCCGACGACCTGGACGGCCAGCCCCGTGGCGATGACATACCCCGGCCGCACACGCCGGGCGAGGACCGGGGAGCGCATCGCGACCACGATCAGGACCAGGGCCGCGGGAAGGATCGCGAACCCGGTCTTCAGCGGCGAGAGTGCCTTCACCAGCTGTAGGTACTGGGTGAACATCAGATACACGCCGCCCAGACCCATGGCCGAGAGGACGAAGACGCCCAGCGCCCCGCTGACCGTCCGGTTCTTGAACAGCCGGACGTCCAGCAGCGGCTCGGCGGAGCGCAGTTGGCGGACGACGAACACGATGCCGAAGAGCAGACCCACCACCACGGCCAGGGCCGGCACCAGCGGTGAGTCGCTGGTGGCGAACGACTTCACGCCGTAGATCAGCGGCAGCAGCGTCAGCAGCATGAGCAGCGCGCTGACCAGGTCCAGCCGGCCCGCGCTGGGGCCCTGCCGGCCCGGCAGCAGCAACGGCGCGCCGATCACCACGACCGCCATCACCGGTACGGCGACGAAGAACGTCGCCCGCCACGAGAACGCCTCCAGCAGCAGACCGCTGAGCAGCGGGCCGAGCGCGACACCGGCCGAAATGGCCGCCGCCCAGGTGCCGATGGCGACGCCCCGCTGCCTCGGGTCCTGGAACATCGTGAAGATCAGGCCGAGCGTGGTCGGCATCTGCATGGCCGCGGCCACGCCGAGCAGCGCACGCCAGACGATCATCAGCTCGGGAGAGTCGGTGAAGGCCGCCGCCGCCGAGACCAGCCCGAACATCAGTGCCCCGGTGATCAGGACGTTCCGGTGGCCGAAGCGGTCGGCCACCGTGCCCATCAGCACCAGGAGGCTGGCCATCAGGAAGCCGTAGATGTCCAGGATCCACAGTGTCTGCGTGCTGCTGGGCCGCAGATCCGCCGCGAGATAGGGGATGGCCAGGAACAGGATGGTCAGCATCATGAACAGCAGGAGCGCGGGAAGGACCAGTAGGCCCAACGCGGCCCACTGCTTGCCCCCTGCTCGTAACTGCGGACTTCCTGCCGAAGACATCGGCACTCCTCTTCTCGTCGAGACCTGCGGCGAGACCGCGCCGCGCCGTGGCACGGCCACCGGGCACACAGGCATACCCCTACCGGGTATTGCAGTGAAAATACGGATGGGGGGTATGGGTGTCAAGCCGGGTGGAGGGCCTGCGGGCGGGCGCGCTCAGCCCGTGCCGAGGCTGCGTGCCAGACAGTCCCAGAACGCGGCCTCCAGCGCGTGCACGGTCCACGCGCAGCGCACGGCGGCCACGGGGTCGTCCCCGCCGGCCAGACCGTCCGCCAGGGTCGCCGTCGCCTGGTCCAGCAGGGCCTGCGGGGTGTCGGCGAAGTAGCGGAAGTGCTCCACCGCGCGCTCCTCGACGCCGTACCGCGCCACCAGGGCGTCGGCCACCCGGGCATAGGTCCCGGCGGACTCCGCCACGTTCGCCAGCAACGCCAGCGCGGTGTCGCTCGCCGTGCCGAACAGCGCCGCACGCGCCAGGTAGGCCGGGTAGGCCTGGGCGAGCGGCTGCGGTTCGCAGGCCCGCAGCTCCTTCGCCGTGAGGCCGAGCGCCGCCGCGAAGCCCCCGAGCAGTTCCAGGGCCCGGGCCTCGCCCTGGGTCATGGCCAGGAACAGGTCTCCGGCCGGGGCGCCGGGGAAGCGGGACGCGAGCAGCGCGAAGCTGCGGCGGTCGCTGCTCACCAGGTGATACAGCTCCCCGGCGAGCCGCTTGAGCCGTTCCCCGGGCATCCGGCCCTGCTCCAGGACGTCGAGGAAGCGGTTGGGCCCGACGTCCTCGGCGATCCGCAGCCGCGCCGCCTCCAGGACATCCGTCACGGTGTTCACCGGCTCCTCCTCGTGGTCTCGTCGGTCGGCCGGGCGGTCTTCGGTGTGCCCGCCGGCCGGATGACGCGCCGTAGGCCGGGGCCCGTCGCCGGCCCCGGCCGCTGCTCGGCGACCCAGGGTCCGTCGACGGAGACGTCCACCACTCCCTCCTCCAGCCAGGTGTAGCGGCCGTCCAGGACATGTCCCGTCACCACGCGGTCCGCGGCGTCGGTGTTCTCGCCGAGCCGGGCCAGCGACTCGGCCACCCGCAGCCGTGCCTGCCGGCAGAAGGCGTCGGCGAGTTCGGCCGGGGAACCGTCGGCGCCGCCGAGCGTCCGGGCGTGGACACAGCTCGCGCTCATCGCGTACAGCTCGGCACCGACGTCGACGATCCGTCCGAGGAACCGCTGCCGCCCGTCGAGACCCCCGCCCCCGGGCCCGGACTCGGCGACGACCGCCGCGAGTTCACCGGCGATCCGCCGGCTGGTCCGGGCGACGAACTCCAGGTGGTCGTCCAGGACACCGCGGACGGCTTGCGTCGTCTCCCCGGCGTCCACCGCCTCTTCGGCGTCCACCGTCTCCCCACCGGCAGGCTCCTTCCCGGCGTGCGCCGTCTCCTGGCGAGGCCCCGCGTCCCGGTCGTCCGCCGCGGCCCGGTGCGCCTCGATCAAGTCGTGGGCCAGGAACGCCCGGAGAGCCTCGCTGGAGCCGTCGAAGATGCGGCCGACCCGGACGTCACGCAGCAACTGCTCGGCCGGGACGCCGCGTTCGCCGCGGGCGACGGCCGACTCGGCCGTCTCGTAACCTCGGCCTCCCCTGAGCTGCACCAGTTCGTCGGCGACGACCCAGGCCTGTTCGGACGCGAACAGCTTGGCCAGTTCCGCGTCCAGCCGGGTGTCGGTGCCACCGGCCGCCGCACACCGGGCGACGACCTCGACCACCGCCTCCAGCGCGAAGGCGGTCGCGGCGATGAAGGACACCTTCCCGGCCACCGCGTCGTGCCGGGCGATGGGCCGCCCGAACTG
>NZ_JACBWZ010000073.1 GCF_013870595.1 Streptomyces sp. WELS2
CCGCCGACGGAGACGAGATCGCCGGGTACCGGGACCGGGCGTCAGAGAGCCGAGAGTGGCCAGAGCCCTGAGCGGCGTAGGCCGGGTTTCGCGCGGGCCGGGCGCGGTCGGCGGAGCCGTAAGCCCGAGTCGTACCGCACTCACGCCCCCTGTCGCACCGTCCATAGGACTCGATTCACTCGAATGGCTTAACGAAACCAGGCCTTGGCTTTTCATTTCATTCCTCTGGCTGAGAGGATGCCGAGGCCACCCTCTCCGCATTTTTGTATGAAAATCTCAAAAGGGTGGCGAGTCGAATGTGAGAGCGCAGTGGCAGATATTTTCGACAAGCAGTTGACGGCCGTCATGCAGCACGCGACGCGCATGCGGCCGAGGGCCGTTTACAACGCACTCGAGGCACGCGGAGGGGAGGTGTTCCTGGGTGGAAAACGCCTGGTCATGGCCGCCCGAAACGATTATCTTGGCCTTTCCGGTCACCCCCGTGTCGTCGCCGCGGCAGCCGACGCGGCCCGTCGCTGGGGTGCCTCCGCCTCGGCGAGCCGGCTGATCGGCGGAACGCTCACCCTGCACGAGGAACTGGAGGCCAGGCTGGCCGCCTTCCTCGACGCCGAGGCGGTGATCGTGACCACCACCGGCTTCGAGGCGAACCTGGCGCTGGCTCCCCTGCTCGGCCGCGGCGACATCGTCTTCAGCGACAAGGCCAACCACGCCTCGCTGATCGAGGCGGTGCGGCTGGGCTTCGCCGACAGACGCTGGTACCGGCACTCGGACATGGCGGACCTGGAGCGCAAGCTCGCGGTGGCCGACCCGGACGCGGCCAAGGCGATCCTCACGGACGGCCTGTTCTCCATGGAGGGCGACCTGTGCCGGCTGCCGGAGCTGGTCTCGCTCGCCCGGCGCTACGGCGCCCGCCTGGTGGTCGACGGCGCCCATGACATCGGGCTGCTCGGACCGGGCGGACGCGGGGTGACCGACCACTTCGGGCTGCCCGACGCCGTCGACCTCCACACGGGCACCCTGTCCAAGGGGTTCGGCTCCATCGGGGGCTTCCTGGCCGGGCCGGCGGAGGTGATCCACTACCTGCGGCACACCTCGCGGTCCGTCATCTTCACCACCTCGATCCCGCCCGCCTCGGCCGCCGCCGCGCTGGCGGCCCTGAACATCATCGAGTCCGAGCCGGAGCGCCGGGCGCGCGCCTTCGAGGTGGCGCGGCAGGTACGGGACGGCCTGCGCGGCCTCGGCTTCGACACGGGCGAGTCGGTCACCCCGATCGTGCCCGTCATCACCGGGCGCAAGGAGATCGCCACGGCCCTGTGGCGGGAGGTCCTCACCGAAGGCGTCTTCACCAGTGCCGTCTCCGCGCCCGCCGTGCCAGAGGAACGCTCGCTGGTCCGGCTGTCCCTCCAGGCCACGCACACCGACGAGGACATCGAGCGCATCCTCGTCGCGTTCGCCCACGCCGGCCGCCGCCTGGGGCTCATCCCCGCCGGGCCACCGCCCGTCCCGGTGCAGCCGATGCTGAGGGAAACGCTTCTGGACTGGGTGTCATGAGCGTCACGGTCGCCCCCGTCGGCACGGACACCGACCTGACCGCCTTCATCCGGCTCCCGTACGACCTCTACCGCGACGACCCGCTGTGGGTGGCCCCGCTGGAGCGGGAGCGGCGCTCCTTTCTGGACCCGGCCCGCAATCCGTACCACCGGGTGGCCCGGGTGCGGCTCTTCCTCGCGCGGCGGCACGGCAGCGTCGTCGGCAGGATCGCGGCGATCGTCGACCCCCGCTACAACGAGCGGCACGGCCCGGACCGCGGACTGATCGGCCTCTTCGAGTGCGCCGACGACCTCCAGGCCGCGGCGGCTCTCTTCGACACGGCGGACGGCTGGCTCGCCGCGCAGGGAATGAAACGCACCTTCGGCCCCCTCGGATTCACCACCAATGACGAGTGCGGCGTGCAGATATCAGGCTTCGACCAGCCGCACATCGTCATGATTCCCCGTAACCGGCCGTATTATCCGCAGCTGTTCTCCGCATGTGGATTCGAAAAGGCCAAGGACCTGGTTTCGTACGCCATTCCGATTCCCGGTGACGGGGAGCCTCCGGCGGAATACCGTGAAGCCGCGGACCGTGTACTCGCGACCCCGGGTCTGACGGTGCGACCGATGGACCCGCAGCGGACGGAAGCCGATATGGAAACCGTCCGGAAGCTCTACAACGAAACGTTCACCCACAGCTATGGCTCGGTCCCCGTCGACGAAGCGCAGTTCGGCTACATGACGAAAAAGCTGAAGCCCCTCCTGCGCCCCGGCCTCCTGCAGATCGCGGAGATGCACGGCGAACCCGTCGCCTTCCTGCTCTGCCTGCCCGACGCCCACCAGGCGCTGCACGCGGCCCGCGGCCGGCTCACCACCCTGGGCCTGCCCGTCGGGCTGATCCGGGCCGCGCGGGCCGTCCGCCGCATCGACCGCGTACGCTTCGCCGCCATGGGCGTGACCAGGGAACACCGGTCCCGCGGTCTGGCCGTGGCCCTGGTGACCCAGGCCCAGCGCGCCGCCTTCCGCCTCGGCTACACCGAGATCTCCTACTCGTGGGTCCTGGAGGACAACCACGCCTCCCGCCGGCACGGCGAGGCCCTCGGAGGGGTCCACACCCAGACGCACCGGCTGTACGAGCGCGCCATCTCCGCGCCGTGACGGCGCGGGGGAGCGGGGTCCACGGCGCGGCCGGCCCGATCCGGGCGGCGATGGGCGCGCACCGGCCGCCATCCGTCACCGCCGCGCGCTGACGACGGCCTGGAAGGCTGCGACGAGCGCGTCCCGGGAACGGGACGGGACCGGTGATCAGCAGCCGCCCTCGGGGAACCGCGGGCAGGCATTCCGCAGGTCGGCCTGGGTACCCGACGGCCGCGAAAGACCCGACGCAGCGAGGAGGCGGTCACGGTGACCGTGCCCGAGGAGAACCGTCCGAAGACGCCCACCACGGACGACGTGATCGAGTCGCCGGCCGACACCGGCAAGGAGGAACAGCAGCCGGGGGCCACCGGCCGCTCGATGCGCGAGGCGATGGAAGAGGCGGGGATCACACCGGACGACTTCGAGGAGTAGCCGGGTGGCCCGGCCGCCGGCAGGCCGCGGCCCCCACCCGGGGTGTGCCCACGGTGACATGCCGAAGGGCCGGCGCCTCGACGGCACCGGCCCTCCTGCTCGGCTACGGCCTCAGAGGGCGCGGACGCGAGCGGCCTGCGGACCCTTGGGGCCCTGGACGACGTCGAACTCGACGCGCTGGTTCTCCTCGAGGCTACGGAAGCCCTGGCCGTCGATCTCGGAGTAGTGGACGAAGAGGTCCGGGCCGTCGGCCTGGGCGATGAAGCCGAAGCCCTTCTCGGCGTTGAACCACTTCACGGTTCCCTGAGCCATTTGCTGCTCCTTACAGGGGCTGGGTACGGGAACCGCACCGTGCGGACTCCCGGGCCGGCCTGGACGCGACTTCTCCAGTTCCCTGAAGGAGGCGGCGCCCGCGACATCGTTCTTCGCGAGCGTGCGGTGAAACACAGACACAAAAACTACGACCGTCCGGTACAACGGGCCGCCCCCGGGTTTCATTCCCGCCGGCCGAAACTCGTCGCGGCGATGCTCCCCGGTCATGGTCACGGCCCACGCCTCCCTCGGGGAAACGCGTCCACTTCATCCGGATCTGTGCGTAGATGCCGGTCGCACGGGCACCCGTCAGACCGCATCGCCCTCAACCACGGAACTCACCGGTGGGAGGCAGCATGATCAGCCATCAGCATCTGGTGGAAGAGGTGGCGTCGCGGACCCACCTCGACGACACGGAGGCCGCCGACGCCGCCGTGCACCTCGTACTCGCCGCGCTGAGCAGCCGCCTCGATCCGCCGCGCCGGGAGCACCTGCGCAAGGCCGTACCGGCCCACGAGCGCCCCGCGCTGCGCTACGGCGCCGACGTGGCGGACGACTCCGCGATGTCGCTCGACGATCTGCTGGCGGACGTGGCCCGGCCCGCGGGCGCCACCCCCGAGCAGGCGCTCTTCCTGGCCCGGGCGGTGGTCTGCCGGATCGCGGCCGAGGACACGGACCTGGCGGAGGACCTGCTGCGCGCCCTGCCGGACGAGTTCGGCACGCTGTTCGAGGAACCCGACCGGTGAACGCCCGGCTGCTCACGTACCGCGTCCGACCAGGGCCCCGTACGTAGCCAGCCCGTACATCAGGTGCGGTACGACGTCCGACACCCAGTCCGCCGCCGACCAGCCCGTCGGATGGGTCACACCCAGGCGCGCCATCGGCAGGTCGGTCGCCGCCATGGCCAGCGCGCCGGTGACCGCGCCGCCCAGCCACCAGGGCGGCCGGAGCCCGGCGTGGCGCGCCAGGGAGACCGCCGCACCGGTGCCGACCCCGACGGCGATCCCGGACAGGCCGCCCAGTCCGGAGAGCCGGTTCTCCCTGCCGTCCCCCGATCCCGGGACCGGACACCCCACCCCTTCGGCGATCTTGTTAACGGTCTGCGCGGGAGCCTGACTGGAGGGCCTGCCCCGCAACGCCATGTCGGCGAAGGTCACCGTGTTCAGTACGGTCGTCCCGACGGCACCCGCGGCGCACCCCCGCACGATGGTTCGCATCATGTGGCCCCGGGTGCCCACCACGTAAGGGGGCGAACCGGGTCAAATGCCTGGGCTGGCAGGTACGCGCCCTCGAGCCGGCCGGTCTGTTCCCGGCCCGGTCGGCGGTCGTACCGTCTGATCATGACCACTGTTGACGGCACGCGTTACCGGTACCGCACCGCCCTCCCCGAGGACGCCCCGGCCATCGAGGCCATCGACGGCTCCTTCACCACCGGCACCGTCTTCCGGGTGACCGCGACGGAGGAGGGGTTCGTGCTGCGGGAAGTGCCGGTGGAGCCGCCACTGACCAAGGTCTTTCCCGAGGACGAGCCGGACGGCGGCGAGGGGGGCGTGGACTCCCGTGCTTTCGTCGCCCAGGACACCTCCGGGGAACTGGCCGGGTTCGTCGCCGTCTCGTACTCCGGCTGGAACCGCCGGCTGATCATCGAGGACATCCAGGTCGCCCCGGAGCACCGGGGAAAGGGGGTCGGCCGCGCGCTGATGGGGCTCGCGGCGGAGTTCGCGCGGGAGCGGGGCGCGGGACACATCTGGCTGGAGGTCACCAACATCAACGCGCCGGCGATCCACGCGTACCGGCGGATGGGCTTCACGTTCTGCGGGCTCGACACCACCCTCTACGACGGCACGCCCTCGCAGGGCGAGCAGGCGCTCTACATGAGCATGCCCTGCCCGTGAGCCGACCGTCCGCCTGCCGTGCCTTCGGGGCCGCAGGGACGATGGCCGGCCCTCATGCGACCGACGCGCTCGAGCACGGCGACGGCGGCACGGCGACCGTGATGGCGCGCTACGCGGACCACAGCCTACGGGTCGAGGTGCTCGACAGCGGGCCCAGCGCGCTGTCGGCCGGTCCCGCGGCCACGGCGGCCCACTCCGGCCACCGGCGCCGGAACGACGGAGCGGGACACGGCCTGATCGGTCTGCGTGAGCGCGTCGCCGTCTACGGAGGCCACTTCGACGCCCGACGCCCGACGCCCGACGCCCGACGTCGTGCCGGAGGCGGGTACCGCGTCCGCGCACGCCTCCCCCTGGAGCGCCCGTGACCCCGCCCGCCGCCGACCGCCACGTCCCCCACGCCCCGAACCGGATCCGGGACACCCGGGAGCCACTGCCGGGCCCGGGCAGGGAAGCCGTGCCCCGCGCGTCCTCATCGCCGACGGCGAGGAACTCGTCCGAACCGGTTTCCGCCTCATCCTCACCGCGCGCGGCACCGAAGTCATCGGCGAGGCCGTGGACGGCGTACAGGCCGTCGCGGAAGCCGAACGGCTGCGCCCGGACGTCCTCCTGACGGACATCCGCATGCCCAACCTGGACGGTCTGGAAGCCGCCGAGCGCGTCCTGCGGTCACTTCCGCGCTGCCGGGTCCTCACGCTCACGACGTTCGACCTCGACCACTACGTCTGCGCGGCGCTCGCCGCCGGGGCGAGCGGCTTCCTGCTCAAGGACGTCACCGCCGCCCATCTCGCCGCGGCCGTACGACTCGTGAACACGGGCGACGCACTGCTCGCCCCCTCGATCACCCGCCGTCTCGTCGAACGCCACGTGACCGCCCGGTAGGCCGGCCGGGCTGAGGCGGCTCACCGCCCCACTGTCGCGATGACCGTGGACCGCACACGCCCGCTTCAAAGACCCACGTCGCCCGGATCTTCGCCGGCTCGCCCTCCGCGACCGCGCCCAAGTGGTCGCCCTCGCCTACGAGACGGGCTTGGTCACCCCCGGCAGCGCCACCGGCGACTGACCTTCCTTCTGTGGGGGTGTGCTCCTCGATAGCAGCGCTAACGAGCGTGACCTGCGCTTATCCAAGGTTGATGACGTCCTCGCGCAGGCCGTCGTAGTCGGTGCTAACGAACTGTGTTAGCGTTGAAAACACTCCTGGGGCCTGCCCTCGTCAGGTGCCCGACTGTCCGTAAGACGAGAGAGATGGCCATACCTGATGAACCGTTCGACGCTCTTCCGTGCCGCCGTGGCCGCAGCCGGCGTGTCGCTCCTCGCCGCCTGCGGCGGGAATGCCAGTGCCGACGGTGAGGAGAAGGAGCAGCCGTCCGCCGCCTCGACGCCCTCCGCCGCCGCGGCGCCCGCCGGTGCCGCCGCGTTCACCATCACCCACGTGGGCGGACCGACGGCCGTCCTGGAGATCGCCGGTCAGCGCATCCTGATCGACCCCACCTTCGACGCGCCCAAGAAGTACAAGTCCGGCATGTCCAAGACGAAGGGCCCCGCCTTCGGCCCCGAGAAGCTCGGCAGGATCGATGCCGTTCTGCTCTCCCACGACCAGCACGACGACAACCTCGACGGCAAGGGCCGCGAGCTGCTCAAGGACGTGCCGGTCGTGTTCTCCACCCCTGGTGCTCACAAGCGCCTCGGTGACCACATCACTCCCATGAAGAGCTGGGAGCAGCGGGAGCTGAAGTCCTCCGGCAGCACCATCAAGGTCACCGCCGTGCCCGCCCTGCACGGTCCCGACGGAGTCGACCGCGGGGCGGACGGTGAGGTCACCGGGTTCGTGCTCAGCGGTAAGGGAGTCCCCACCACCTACGTCTCCGGCGACAACGCCTCGGTCAAGGTCGCCAAGCAGGTCGGCGACCGGATCAAGAAGGACATCGGAGCCATCGACACGGCCGTCCTCTTCGCCGGCGCGGCCCGTACCCCCGCGATCCTCGACAACGCTCCGCTGACCCTCACCTCGAAGAACGCCGCCCTGGTGGCGAAGGACCTCAACCCCCGCAAGGTGGTCCCGGTCCACACCGACAGCTGGGACATCTACTCCGAGGGCATCGACTCCCTCGTCAAGGCGTTCAAGGACCAGGGTGTCGACGACAAGCTCGTCGACCTGGAACCGGCGGGGGAGAAGAAGGACCTGTCCTGAAGCGGCGGGGGTCCGGCTCGGATTCGGCTGGGACGAGGAGGAGTTCGGCGAACTCGCGCCGAGCGTCGCCCGGTATGCGGCGAAGAGCCTCGACTACGCCCCGCCCGGTGTGACCGCGCGCATCCTGTGACGGTCGGCGCGTGAACGTGAGGTGGCGGACCGGGCCGCCGCCTCGGAAGTGCGATGACGGCAGTGCGGCGCGACGGCGCCGTACTGCCGTTTTTCGCGGGCGGCGAGCGTCCCGGTCCAGGCGAACTCCCGGTCGCTCGACACCTGCCCTCGGCGGGCGGTTGTCATGGGCTTCCCGGCCGACGAGAACCTGGCGGGTTCACTCGTCGCCGCGCGGGGCCGATCCTCGAAGCGCCTGGGACAGGCGCGCGATGGTGTCGCTGCCGGCGGGCGCGGTCCCGGTGAGGGTGCCGACCAGGGTCTGGGCGAGCACGATCCCGTCGGTGATCCTGGTGTCCTCGCGCTCGTCGCCTGTGACGGATCCGATCACGGCGTCACGCACGGAACCGGAGATCTCGGGGGCGCCGTAGAGCCCGGGAAAGGAGAGGGCCATCAGGCACACGCCGACGTTGGCCGTCAGGATCGACTGGCCTGCCAGCTCCAGCGGCGTACGCAGTCGTCCGGCGGCCCGGCAGCGCTCCAGGGCCGACAGCAGCAGGGCCCTGGCCTCCTCGACCGCCGGTGGCTGGGATTCCGGGGCCGGCGTGAACATCAGCCGGTACAGGTGAGGGTTGTCCAGGGCGAACGCGACATGGCTGTCCCAGGCCGTGCGCAGATCGGCCACCGGGTCGTCGGTCGTCGGGTTGCGGCGCTTGTTCGCCAGGAAACGCTCGAAGCCGATGCACGCGACTGCCGTGAGCAGCCCTTGCTTGTCACCGAACTGGCGATAGATCTCGGGCATGCCGACCTTGGCCCGGTCGCAGATGGCCCGGGTCGAGATGGCCAGCGCGTCCTTTGACGCGAGCAGTTCCTCGGTGGCGGCCAGGATGCGCTCTCGTGCCGTCGACATGCGTCGATGGTAACAGCTACGAAAGCGTTGCTAACGCCCTGGAGCTGCCCGTTTGTCAGCCGGTACGCGGAGTCCGCGAGCGCTGGCTTCACGTTGCTCACAAACCATGTTAGCGTTGATCACGTCCTGGGGGGCACTGCCCCAGGCCCCGATTGCTTCCAGGCCGTGAGGCCGGCGGTACCCGTCCGAGTGCGCCGATGCGGGCTGTCGGGGTGCAACCGCTCCGACCCGCTCAGGGATCACTTCCGTCACGTTCGGTTCCCTCTGTGCGTCCGGCCCGTGGTTGCCGTCACGTCCAACGCCTCCGCAGCACTGCGAGCGGCGCAGGTTTTCCCGATCTCTAGGTGGTTAGTTCATGGCTACGACGACTCTGCGAGCACTCACCGGCGCCGACGAGACGCCCGCGTCGCTCGGCAACTCGACCCTCATCATGGTCGACTACCAGAACGTCTACACCGGCGGTGTGATGGAGCTCGACGGCTGGAAGCCCGCGCTGGAAGCCGCCGCCGAGCTGCTGGCCGCCGCCCGCCAGGCCGGCGCGACGGTCATCCACGTCCAGGAGGCGGGCTACGACGTGGAGTCCGAGGCCGGCCGGATCCACGAGAGCGTCGCGCCCATCGAGGGCGAGACCGTCGTCGTCAAGAGCGTCCCGAACGGCTTCCACGACACGGACCTGGGCAAGCATGTCGACGCCGCCGGGAACGCCGATGTCATCATCGCCGGGTTCATGACCAACATGTGTGTCCTGTTCACGGCCCAGGGCGCTTCCCTGCGGGGCAACCAGCCCACCGTCGTCGCCAACGCCTGTGCGACCCGGCCCCTGCAGACCATGCACGAGGGAGGCGCCTCGCTGACCGCCCAGCAGATCCACGACGGCGCCCTCGCGACGATCACCGACCGCTACGGCATCGTCGTCCCCTCGCTCGCGGCGCTGAAGTAGTCCTCCGCGCTTTCCGTCTCCGGCCCCCGTCGGACGGTACCGGCCGGTCCACCGCGCTCGAGACAGAGGCCGGTCCCGGCGGGCACGGAGACGGCGAGCCGTGCCGGTCGGTGGCGGGACTGCGGTGGCCGCCGGGACGGTAGGTGAACTCCCGCTCGTGCGCACGCAGTCCGCCGAGGCCGAGGGTCTGGCCGTCCGGCGGTCCGCCTCGTCCCACGTGGGGATGAACAGCATTGCTCGCCCCAGGCCCGCCGGGTCTCCCGGCGGAGACGGCGGCGGTGAGGCGTCCGGCCCGGTCATAGGTGTACTCGGTGCGGTTCCGCCGGCCTCCTTGGCACGCGGGTCGCCGACCGCGTCGTGCTGTCTGGTACTGACTGGGCGTTGCGAGGGAGTGCCGATGGATGGACCGGGCGAGCCGTTCCTGATGTGTATCGAGGATGTCTTCTGCCGGAACCAGGGCAGGGCGGTCCTGCTGGCCGGCCGGATCGAGCGCGGGCGTGTTCGCAAGGGCGACGAGCTGGAGATCGTCGGCTTCGGCGGCAGCGCGGTCGTCACGGTCGGGGACATCGGAGCTTGCCGTCGGTACATTGACGAGACCGGTGCGGGCATGAACGTGCTCCTGTCGACGAGTGGGGTGGCGGCCGGTGCGGTGGAGCGAGGGCAGGTGCTCGCGGCTCCTGGTTCGATCAGCGAATACATCAGCTTCTCAGCGGACATCGCGCTGCTGTCCGAGGAGGACGGCGCTGCTGAAGTACGCACCGGTGAGCGGCTTCAGTTACACATCCGCACCGCTGTGGTGACGGGTTACGTGACGCTCGCCCCGGAAACGGATGTCCTGCACCCGCTTCATCGGGGGGACGTGACCATCACCCTTGACCGGCCCGTCGCTCTGGAGGACGGCCAGCCCTTTGCCTTCCGGCAACGAGGGCGGGCCGCCGGCTCGGGGGCCGTGACGCTCCTAGGCACGCGGGACACGCTCGGCGGGATCGGCTCCCGGCTCCAGGGTCATCCCCGGGTCGGTCAACTCGGCCTGACTGGAGGTGAAGTGGCGGCCACACGGCGGTGATGGCGGGAGTGCGGAGGCAGCACCGCGCTGTGGCCGGGGTGGCGGTGTCCGGCCGTGCGAAGGTGGCGGTGTGGTGCGGTCAGGAGAAATTGACCATCCTGATGTAGCGCACCCAATCCCAGTCCGGGCCCGGGTCGGTGTGGTCGGTGCCGGGCACCTGATAGTGGCCGATGATGTGCTCCCTGTCCCGGGGGATGCCGTACTTGGCGCAGATCGCCGCCGTCAGCCTCGCCGACTGCTGGTAGAGCGCGTCGGTGAAGTACTCGGGCCGGTCCACCCAGCCCTCGTGCTCGATGCCGACGGACCGCGTGTTGTAGCTCCAGTTGCCCGCGTGCCACGCGATGTCGGCCTCGCGCACGCACTGGGCGATGTGCCCGTCCGCCGAGCGGACGACATAGTGGGCGGACACCTTCTTCTGCGGATCGGCGAAGATCGCCAGCGCGTCGCTGTACGTCTCCTGTGTGACGTGAATGATCACACGGTCGATCGCGTACGCGCCGGGGCGGTCGGACACGGTGTAGTTGGCGGTACTCGCCGGCCGCCACTCTGCGGGCGGGTAGTCGGCGGACTGGGTCTGCGCACCGGCACGCGGATCGGGCAGCAACGCGTAGGGGACGGCGGCGAGTGCCGCGCCTTTCAGCAGCCGTCGTCGGCTGAGCCGGGGTTCGGCTCGGTCCATGGCCATGGCGGTATGCCTTTCGGTGGGGCCTTCGGGATGCCTTCTGGGAGAGCCTGTACGGGGGGAGCGAGTTCGGGAGGAGCGGGTTCGGGAGGCCGGGGGGTGCCGAGCCGTGCGGGAGACTTCAGCGGCGCAGCGCCCGCGCGGTCTCCCGCAGCCGCGCGTGCACGCCGCGGTAGGTCTCCCGCGCGGGCAGCCACTCCTTGCGGAGCTTGGCCACGCAGGTGTAGTTGGTGTCGCACACGTTGGCCAGGGGCGATTCGACCGTCTGGGTCGTGAACTGGTACGCGTCCGGTTCGCCGAACCCGTAGTCGCGCACCAGCCACCGCACCAGGTCGAGCTGCGATATCCGGAACGCGTCCTCCAACGGGCGGGCCGAACCGGTCGAGATGATGTGCGTGTCCGACTCCAGGCGTGGCCAGGGGGTGGTGACGCCCTTCAGCAGATCCACGATCACCACCGTGTTCATCGCGCACTCCACGGCCACCCCGCAGGTCTCTCCCTCGCCTTGCCGGGCATGCCCGTCGCCCAGGCTGAGCAGGGCGCCCTCGACGTTGACGCCCAGGTAGCAGGTGACGCCGGCCCGCATCTCGGGTGTGTCCATGTTGCCGCCGTGGGCGTCGGGCACCAGGGCCGAGCGGACCTCCAGATGGGCGGGTGCCACGCCGACCGTGCCGTGCATCGGGTCCAACGGCAACTCCACCTGGATGTCGCTGTCCTGCGCCTGGAACAGGGCGGTCCTGCGGGTCCGGTCCAGTTGCCAGATCCACACCCGTTCCGGCAGCGGCGGCTGCAGAGTCGCCGTGGTGTGCGTAGAGGTGAGCGCGCCGAAGAGCGGCACTGTCGTGGACGCCGCCCAGTCACGGGCCGGTTCGATCGAGACGAAGTGCACGGCCACGGTGTCACCGGGTTCGGCGCCCTCGACGTGGAAGGGGCCGGTCTGTGGATTGAGGTAGGGGAACTCGCACACCTCGGACACGAGATCCTTCTCGGAGCGGACCCGGCCGGCGAAACAGTCCTCGGTGTACAGGTCGAGGACCGTACCGGGTGCGATCCGGGCCATGGGCGGCGCCCCGCCGAAGGTCCAGGCGTACTGGTCCGCTTCCGGGCGCACGGTGAGGATCCGGGGGGCGGTCATCGCGGCATGGCTCCTTCTGGGAGAGGGATCATCGTCCTAAGGGCGGATCATCGTCTCGGGCCGACCCGGAAGGACCGTTCACCGCTGTGACGGTGGTGGGTGGGGTCCGGTTAGGCCCTGCCGTTCGGCGCCGGTGCCGTAGGCGTCGAGGTGCACCCGGGCGGTCTCGGCTATCCGCCCTGGGTGCCGCCGTATCAGCACGAGCAGCACGGCCACACCCACGGCGAGCCAGGCGCCGACGACCGGACCGGCATAGGACACCGGAGCGGTCAGCTCCGTGACGAAGTCGAACACCGGCAGGCCGGCGGCCGTCAGCAGGGCCGGAACGAACGCGGCGCTGCCCAGCGCGGGGAACAGCAGATGCCGTACCGGCTTGAGGGACGCCCGGCCGGAGCGCAGGAAGTAGCCTGCACAGGAGAGGTTCACGACGATGTAGACGCCGATGACGACCGTGACGATCACCGTGGCGAGCAGCAGATACGCGGTCACCGGGTCGTAGGCGAGACCCAGGCCCAGCACCGTGCCGACCGCCACGACAATCTGTACGGCGATGCCGGCCACGGGGGAGCGGTGCCGGGGGTGGAGGGTCGCGAGTACGCCCGGCAGGACCCGGATGCGGGCCAGTGCGAAGGCCGTGCGGGTGGAGACGTTCGCGCAGGCGTTGGCGTTCGCGATCGTGGAGTTGACCACCGCGAGGAACACCAGCACCCAGAAGAGACCGAACGAGGCCCGGGCGACGCCCTCCCAGGACGCCTCGCCCGCGGCGCCGAACGCCGCGAAGCGGTCGGGGCCGATGTGGACGGTCATCGCATAGGTCGTGAGCACGTAGAACAGACCGATGCCCAAGGCCGCTCCGAGAACCGCCCGGTGCATCGTTCGCCGTGGGTCACGGGTCTCCTCGGCGAGCGGCGCGGCCGCTTCGAAGCCGGCGAACGCCAGCACCGTGTACACGGACCCGGCGAACACCCCGGAGACCCCCGGGTACCCGTCGGCGGTGTGGGAAGTGCCGAACACCGACAGGGTGTTGGCGCTGCCGGCTTTGCCGATGAGCAGGACCGCGAACACCAGGAGGACGAGGATCTCGAAGACGCCGAGGACGGTGCCGAAGCGGGCGGAGGCGCGGACGCCGAGATAGCCGGCGCAGGCGATCACCACTGCTCCGGCCAGCGCCCACGGCCACCACAGGTCCGCCGGATACGCGGACCACTCCGCGTGCAACGTGCCCGCCGCCGTGAAGCCCAGCTGCAACAGCAGCAGCGGTGGCACCAGCATCTCCACGAAGACGTAGGCCCAGCCGACGAGGAAACCGACGGCCGGGTGCAGACCCCGCGCCGCGTAGGTCGCCACCGAGCCCGCCGCGGGCAGCTCCCTCGCCAGCTCGGCCACGCACGAGGCGGTGAGCAGACAGGCCACGAGGGCGATCAGCACCGACAGGGGCAGACTGCCGCCCGCGAAGGCGGCGCCGGACGGGATCGACGCGGCCACCGCGGCGGCCGGAGCCATCGCCGTGACGCTCTGGAACAGGACGTCGCGCAATCCGATGGCGTCACGCCGCAGCGCTCCAGCCGTCTCCGCGTGCATGTGTCCCCCGATCCGTGTCCCGGCTGCCATTCGTCGCCTGAGCATTCCCCGCTCGGCGGCCGGCGCTCGGATATGACGAACCGTCGGCCGGCCTCGCGTGAAATCACGGTACGGCGCGGGGTGGTTGGGCAGAAGGGGCCGCGGCCGTTCGGTGGACAAGCCGCCGCCTGTGGATAACTCGGCCACCCGATCGGGTGAGGCCGGCGGCCTCAAGCGGCCGAGCACCCGAGCCGTCACAGCGGCGTGCCTTCCCGCGCATCCACTGACGAGCGGGCGCGTCCTCGCCCGCATAGCCGCCGCGCAGGCCGTGCCTTCCCGCGGAATGGTCGAGGAGCAGGCCGCCCCGTCCCGCGAATCGCCGAGCAGCAGGCCGCGCCATCCCGCCGGGTCCGTGGAGCAGGCCCGTCTCCCCGCGAAATGGCTGAGCAGCAGGACGCGCCTCCCCGCCCAGACTTCGGGCAGCAGCCCGCGCGGCGCCAGGACCCGTGGCGCCCGCAACGCCCGCAGGTCACACGTGTCAGCGCGAACGAGGTGAGCGGCATACCTGGTTGCCGTGCCCGCCACCTCGTGACGACACGCGGTCCGGCATCCGGGGACCGCGTCGGTTCCGGACCACGAGCGGCGTCAGGCTCGTTCCGCCACCACCGCCGGGTCGTCCAGCACCGCGCGGACGACCGAGTGCGCGGCCCCCAGCAGCGGGCCCTGTGGACCGAGCGGGGACACCGTCACCGGACAGGCCGGCCCCGCCGTACGACCCGCCAGCTCCGTCTCCAGCGCCGGCAGCAGCCACGGCGAGAGACCCGCCAGGGCTCCGCCCAGGACCACCGTCTCGGGATCGAGCAGGTTCACCGCCCCGGTCAGGGCGATGCCGAGAGCCGTACCGGCGTCCCGCAGAGCGGCCCGCACGCCCTCGTCACCCGCCCCGGCGCGCTCCGCGAGCAGTCCCACCAGATCCTCCCGGGGCTCCAGCCCGGCCGCGCGCCGCACCGCCTCCTCACCCGCGTACTGCTCCAGGCACCCCCGGCCGCCGCACGGGCAGGCAGGACCGTCGGGCCGTACCGGCACATGGCCCAGCTCGCCCGCGAATCCCCGCTTCCCGCGCAGCAGCCGGCCGTCCACGACGACCGCGGCGCCGATACCGATCTCGGCCGACACGTGCAGGAAGTCGCCGGGCGTACCGGCACCGAGCCACAGCTCGGCCAGGGCGCCGAAATTGGCCTCGTTGTCCACGGACAGCGGCCAGCCACCGGGGAGCAGGGCGCCGAGGTCGGTGTCGTGCCAGTCGAGGTTCGGGGCCCGTACGACCGTCCGTCCGTCCCTGGCCACCAGTCCGGGCACCGCGACCGCGACCCCGGCGGGCCACAGTTCCGCCCGCTCGGCTTGCGCGACCACCCGGTGGATCAGCG
>NZ_JACBWZ010000730.1 GCF_013870595.1 Streptomyces sp. WELS2
GGTCAGACCGCCGCTGCCGAGGAGGGCGGTCTGGAGCAGCAGCAACTGCGCCAGGAACAGCGGGAAGGCGAGGGGACGCGGAGCGACCGCACTGCCGCGCATCGCAACCCCCTTCCTCTCCTTCGTACTGCCGTAGGCCGTGCCGCTGATCAGTGTGCCAGATACACCGGTTCGCTCTCCAGGGCTCCGGCGGCCGGCCGCCGCACCTCCCCGGCAGCCGCCCGCACGATGGGCGCGGCGCCCCCAACCGGCCGTGGACCTCGACCGGTCCGGCTTTCTCAACGGGTTTGAGAAAGGGCCGTCGCAACCCTCGACAACGCCGTCCGGCAGCCCCGATGCTTCGTGGTGGCATGCCGGGGAGGGGACGAGGCGGCACCGCTTCCAGGACGCGGTGCCGCAGCCGCATGGAGAGGCAGCGAACGCACCCATGATCCGACGCAGAACACTGCTGGCCGCCGCGGGTGGCGGCCTGCTCGGCAGCGCACTGGCCACGGGTACGGCCCGGGCGGACGCGACGATCGCCGTCGACCCGTCGGTGTCGTACGGCACCTGGGAGGGCTGGGGCACCTCCCTGGCCTGGTGGGCGAACGTCTTCGGCGCCCGGGACGACTTCGCCGACATCTTCTTCACGACGAAGAGCACGACGTACAACGGCACCTCACTGCCCGGTCTCGGCCTGAACATCGCCCGCTACAACCTGGGCGCGTGCGGCTGGAACAGCGTGGGCGGCGCGACGATGGCCGTCTCCCCGAACATCCCCTCCTTCAAGCAGATCGAGGGCTACTGGCAGGACTGGGGCAACGAGGACCCGGCCTCCGCGGCCTGGAAGTGGACGGCCGACGCCGCCCAGCGGGCCATGCTCGTGAAGGCCACCCAGCGCGGCGCGGTCTCCGAGCTGTTCGCCAACTCCCCCATGTGGTGGATGTGTTCCAACCACAACCCGTCCGGCGCGGCCGACGGCGGCAACAACCTCCAGTCCTGGAACCACCGGCAGCACGCCGCCCACCTCGCCGCCGTCGCCCTGTACGCCCGGCAGCACTGGGGCGTGGACTTCGCGACGGTGGAGCCCTTCAACGAGCCCTCCTCGTCCTGGTGGACGGCGACCGGCACCCAGGAGGGCTGTCACATCGACGCGGCCACCCAGGCGGCCGTACTGCCGTATCTGCGCTCGGAGTTGGACAAGCGGGGACTGACCGGCACCCGGATCGCCGCGTCCGACGAGACGAGCTACGACCTGGCCCGCACCACCTGGAACTCCTTCTCCGGCACGGTCAAGGGGTACGTCGACCGGGTCAACGTGCACGGCTACCAGGGCTCCGGGGGCCGCCGGGACCTGCTGTACACGGACGTGGTGACCACTGCCCGCAAGGCCCTGTGGAACTCCGAGACCGGCGACGGCGACGCCACCGGCCTGACGACGGCGGGCAACCTCCTCTACGACTTCCGCTGGCTGCACCCCACGGCCTGGGTGTACTGGCAGGTGATGGACCCCAGCGCGGGCTGGGCGGCGATCACCTACGACCCGGACACCCGGCAGCCCGGCGCGGTACAGACGAAGTACTACGTCCTCGCCCAGTTCACCCGGCACATCCGCCCCGGCATGACGATCCTGGACACCGGCGTGAGCTACGCGGCGGCGGCCCTGGACCGGCCGGCGAGACGCCTGGTGATCGTCGCCGCCAACACCTCCGCCTCCGCCCAGACCCTGACCTTCGACCTGTCCCGCTTCGCCGCCGTCACCGGCGGGCCGGGCGGCCTGGTGCCCCGCTGGAACACGGTCACGACGGGCGGCGACCGCTACACACCGCACTCCGACATCCGGCTGAACGGCACGTCGGTGTCGGTCCCGTTCGCGCCGAAGTCGGTCCAGACCCTCCAGATCGACGGCGTCACCGGATAGTCCCGAAGCCACCGGCCGCACAACCCTGGACATCATTGCCCTGTCTTCAAGGTGTACGAAGCGCAACGCATCGATGCTCTTTTCACACCGTGAGGACCACTTCCATGAAGTACCGTCCGGCCGTGATCACGGCCGCCGCCTCCCTCGCCCTGCTCGCCGGCACACCCGCCGCCGGGGCGGCGGAGGGCGGCCTGGACTCCCTGCCCGCCTGCACCGACGTGTCGACCGCGTACGGCGACTACGAACAGCGTGACCTGAAGGCGTCGCTCGACATCACCGCCGGCGAACTGGTGCCGGGCGCCGACTGGACCCCGGCCAAGGGCACCCTGACCAACCTGGGCAGGCGGGACCTCCCGGAGGTCGGGGTGAGCGCCTACCCCTGGCTCCAGACCGAGGACCCCGAGTACCAGGACATGACCAAGTTCGTGAAGGTGGAGGTGCGCGCGGAGGACGGCACCTGGAAGCCCGCGGACGGCAGCAAGACCGTCGACACCGCCCCGCTGCCGTCCGGCCGGACCCACACGTACGACCTGCGGATACGGGTGATCAAGGACGTACCGGCGGGACTCGGCGGCTCCGAGTTCAACTTCACGGGCACCTTCGCGGACGTGTACCGCTTCCCGGACACCGGCAAGGAGGTGGACTGCGCGGCCGAGGCGATCGGATACGACGCGTTCCGCATCCGGCACGCGACCGCCACCCCCAAGCCGGCTCCGAGCTCCGCGCGGCCCACGCCGACCGCCTCCCGCACCCCGACGTCCGCCCCGGCCTCGGCCCACCCCTCGGCGTCCCCGAGCACCACCGCGTCCACCACGTCCACCGCGTCCCCCACCTCGACGGCATCGGCCGTCCCCGTCCCCGTTCCCGCCCCCTCCACCACGGACGGTGAACTGGCGAAGACCGGCGGCTCCGACGCCACCCTCCCGCTCGCCGGGGCGGCCGCCCGCCTGCAACGAGGAGCGGCTGGCCCCCGGCGCCGGTTTCGACGAGCACCCGCACAGCCACACCGAGATCGTCACCTGGGTCCTCGAGGGCGAGCTGACCCACCGCGACTCCGCCGGGCACGAGACCCGGGTCGGCCCCGGGGACGTGCAGCACCTGAGCGCGGCGGCGGGCGTGCGGCACGTGGAACGCAACGACGGGCCGGCCCCGCTGACCTTCCTCCAGATGTGGCTGACCCCCCGCGAGCCCGGCGGCACCCCGTCCTACACGCTCGTCCCGGCCGCCGGGGGTCCCGTGAGGTACGC
>NZ_JACBWZ010000731.1 GCF_013870595.1 Streptomyces sp. WELS2
CGCGACTTCCTGCCCTGGTCGGCCCTGGCGGGCCTGTCCTGGGCCGCCTACAGCGTGGCCCTCGGCTACTACGGCGCCCAGTGGCTGGGCGCCACCTGGCTGGCCACGGGGGTGTCGGTGGCGGCGCTGTTCGGGGCGGGCGCGGCGGCGGGGTTCCTCATGCGTCCCAGAAGGGGCGCGGGGAGCTGACTCAGCAGCTCGCCAGGTAGTTCGTCAGCGCGCTCTTCTCGGCCGAGTCCACCGACAGGCCGTAGTAGTACTTCACCTGCACCCACGCGCGCACGTACGTGCACACGTACGCCGACCGCGACGGGACCCACGTGGCCGGGTCCTGGTCGCCCTTCGCCTGGTTGACGTTGTCGGTCACGGCGATCAGCTGGGGGCGGGTGAGGTCGTTGGCGAACGCCTGCCGCTGGGCCGTCGTCCACTTGCTCGCGCCGGAGTCCCAGGCCTCGGCCAGCGGGACGAGGTGGTCGATGTCGAGGTCGGAGGCGGCGGTCCAGGTCGCGCCGTCGTACGGCGAGTACCAGCTGCCGCTGGTCGCGGCGCAGGAGGAGTCGGTGACGACGTTCGTGCCGTCCCGCTTCAGGACCGTCTCGCGGGTGTTGCAGGTGCCGCTGATGGTGATCCAGTGCGGGAACAGGTCGCGGCTGTAGCCGGTGCGGTCCTCCGTGGCCACGGTGAGCTGGGCGAGGTACCCGCGGGCGGTGGCGGCGCTGACCGGGGTGGGCAGGGCGGCGGAGGCGCTCGGCGAGTTGAACAGGGCGACGGAGGCGATCAGACCGGTGAGGGCGGCCAGGATGCTCGTCCGTCGACGCGCGTAGATTTTGGACATGCGTGAACTCCCTTTGGAGCTGGGGGTGTTGGAGCGCGAGCGTGGGAATGCTCGCCATGAGGGATGGCCGGCGGATGAGCGTTTGGTAAGAAGGTAGTGACGTGATCATGTCAAGACAAGGTTGACGACGGAACTTTCACATCCCGTACGATGGGAGGCGCAGAAGGGGAGTAGCTCTTCGCCGGACCGTCGACATACTGCTCAGCGAGCCTGAGCCGGCGCCCGGAGGCGGCCCCCGGCGGGAGCCGCCAGCGAGACCTTCGGCAAGCAGTGCACGTCCGTGCCCCACCGGCACGGGCGGGAAGTGTGCTGCCGTGCCGAGGTGTCATCGCGTGACGTACCGCACTCTCGGCGGGGCAGCCCGACCGATTGAGGACCTTTGATCAGCATCACCGTCACGGCGCTCGTCTTCGGCGTCGTCTTCCTCGCCGAACTGCCGGACAAGACCGCGCTCGCCGGTCTCGTCCTCGGCACCCGCTACCGCGCCTCGTACGTCTTCGCGGGCGTCGCCGCCGCCTTCCTGCTGCACGTCGTGCTCGCCGTCGCGGCCGGCAGCGTGCTCACCCTGCTGCCGCAGCAGATCGTGCACGCCCTCACCGGCGTGCTCTTCCTCGGCGGGGCCGCGATGCTCCTGCTGAAGAAGGACGACGGCGAGGAAGAGGTCAAGAAGCCCGCCGACCAGTCCTTCTGGAAGGTCGCGGGCACCGGCTTCATGCTCATCCTGGTCGCCGAGTTCGGTGATCTCACCCAGATCATGACCGCCAACCTCGCCGCCCGCTACGACGACCCGATCTCCGTCGGCCTCGGCGCGGTGCTCGGTCTGTGGGCCGTCGCCGGGCTCGGCATCGTCGGTGGAAAGGCCCTGATGAGGCGGGTGCCGCTGCGGCTGATCACGCAGATCGCGGCCGTGCTGATGCTGGCGCTCGGCGCCTGGAGCCTGTGGGAGGCGGTGGCCGGCTGAGCGGTCGGGCGGGCGGTGAATCCTCGCCGTGGCGGTGGCGGAAACGCGGAAGTGTTTTGTACCGTGGAGAAACAAAGTGGCTCCCGCCCGTTTTCCCTGACCGGCGGGCGGGGCCGCCTTGTCCCTCCCGCCGTCTCTCCCGACACGGGCCCTCCTCTCCTTCCGGAGCTGCCGATGCCGGCCACCGCCACGCCCACCGTCCTCACCTGCCGTGCCCTCCTGCTCGACATGGACGGCACCCTCGTCAACTCGGACGCCGTGGTCGACCGTGTCTGGCGGCGCTGGGCCGGACGGCACGGGCTGGACGGCGACGAGGTCATGAAGGTCATACACGGCCGCCAGGGGCACGCCTCCATGGCCCTGCTGCTGCCCGACCGGCCCATGGAGGAGAACTTCGCGGAGAACGAGCGGATGCTCGCCGAGGAGACCGCCGACACCGAGGGCGTGGTCGAGGTGCCCGGCGCCGGGGCGTTCCTCGCCTCGCTGGCCGGGCTGCCGCACGCGCTGGTCACCTCCGCCGACATCGGGCTGGCGACCGCGCGCATGAGCGCGGCGGGGCTGCCGCTGCCGGAGGTCCGGGTCACCGCCGAGTCGGTCGGCGCGAGCAAGCCCGATCCCGAGGGCTTCCTGAAGGGCGCGGCCGAGCTGGGGATCGACCCGGCCGACTGCGTCGTGTTCGAGGACTCCGGCGCGGGGATCGCGGCGGGGCGCTCCGCGGGGATGCGGGTCGTGGGGGTCGGGCCGCGGGCGGTCGCCCACGAGCCGGACGTGGCCGTGCCGGACCTTGCGCGGGTACGGGTGGAGGCCGGGGCCGACGGGATGCTGCGCCTGCTGATCGGCTGAGCGGGCCCGCTGCGGGATCGCTGCGCTTGGCTTTCGGGGGCGGGTGCGGGTGCGTTGTGCCTGGCCTTCGGGCGCGGGTTCGTTGTGGCTTGTCGCGCAGTTCCCCGCGCCCCTTTCGGGCGCCCCTTTGGGTCAGGGGTCCCTTGTTTCCTTTTCCAGGCTTTTCCGGGTCGCCGGGCCGTATACGCCCAGGGGGTCTTCCTCGATGCCGCGAGCCAGTTGGTAGGTGCGTACGGCGTCTTCCACGGGGCGGGTGTAGGTGCCGTCGATGCGGTCGCCGTAGAGGTTCAGCCGGCGTAGGCGCAGTTGGAGTTCCGTCACCTCCGGGCCGGTGTCGCCGCGCCGCAGTACCGGGGGCGCCGCCGGTGTGGTGGGCGGGGCGGAGGGGGCCGTCGGCGATGGGGTGCGGGACGGGGTGCGCGACGGTGTCGGTGTGGAGGTCGGGGACGTGGTGGTCCGAGTCGGGGTCGGGGTGGCCGGAGTCGGTGACGGCGGCGGGGGAGCGG
>NZ_JACBWZ010000732.1 GCF_013870595.1 Streptomyces sp. WELS2
CCTCCACCGCCGCCGTCAGCTCCTCGGCGGGCCGGTCGGGCGCGAAGCACGTGCCCTCGGGCAGCGTGTCGGCGATCTCCTCGATCCGGGTGAGCCGGGCGAGCTGGCGGGCGGTGACCGCGCGCTGCCTGCGGATGTCCACGGCGGAACCCGCGGGCAGGTTCGAGAAGTCCCTGGGGCACACCAGCAGCACCTGGTGGCGCACCTCGGGGACGGGGTCGAGGCGGGCGGCGACCTGCTCCAGCGCCAGCACGTACACCGCCGCCTGCCGGGCCGCCGCGCCCACCTTCGCCGGGTCGGCGGCGCCGTCCACCATCGGGAAGGACTTGATCTCCACCACCGACCAGCCGCCGTCCGGGTGCACCACCACCGCGTCCGGCTCCAGGAAGGCGGGCGAACCGGCCACGTCCAGGGCGAGCATCGGATGGTCCAGCAGCGTCCAGCCGCCCGCCCGGGTGGCCTCGCGCAGCGCCAGCGCCGTACGGGCCGTACGCCCCTCGGGGCCGTGCGCGCTCAGATCGGGCACGGCCGCGCCGACCGGCGGCTCGGCGCCCGGGTCGAGCCGGGCGTGCACCAGCCGCAGCAGCTCCGCGCCGCCGTCCGCCTTCACCCGCGCCTCGAACGCGTTGCCCCGGGTCAGCGCGAACTGCGACTGCCCGAAGCCGGACGGAGCGCCCAGCGCCGTCGCCAGCCGGGCCTTGTCCACCCCGGCTCCGTCCAGGATCGCCCGCCGGGCGCACCCGGGGTTCGCGGCGAGCGCCGCGAGGGCACGGGCGTCCAGGGCCTTGGCCGGTACGTCGGGACCGCGCAGCTCAGCGAGCCGGTGTCGGAGCCCCTTCGCCCGCGTCGGTGGCGGGGGCGTCCGGTCCGGCCGCGGGGCCGAGCCGCGACTCGCGCTGCCGTGGAATTCGCTCACCCGCCGAAGTCTGGCATCCGGCACTGACAATCGGGGAACGCGTGCCGGAAACGGCCGGTGCGGCGGGCCGCGACAGCCGGTCCCGGAGCCGGTCCACCGCCCGCACGAGGGGCGGCGCCAGCAGGTAGCCGACACCCATCACGGCGACGCCCGCGACCGCGTCCAGGAGGTAGTGGTTGGCGGTGCCCATGACCACGATCGCGGTCAGCAGCGGGTAGACGACACCGAGGACCCTCGCCAGACGGGTGCCGCCGTGGCGCCACAGCATCACCCCGCACCACAGCGCCCAGCCCACGTGCAGGCTCGGCATCGCCGCGTACTGGTTGGTCATGCCGCCCATGCCGCGCGGGGCGCTGGCCTCGCCGCCCCACCAGCCGTACGAGCTGTACTGCGCCATGGTGTCCACGAAGCCGTGGCCGGCGTCCAGCAGCCGGGGCGGGCAGGTCGGCAGCAGGGTGAAGCCGATCAGACCGATGAAGGTGGACGCCAGCAGCCAGGTGCGCGCGGCCCGGTAGTGCGGGGCACGCGCGCGGAAGAGCCACACCAGGATGGCGGGCGTGACCAGGTAGTGCAGCGAGGCGTACCAGAAGTCGGCCGGCACACCGAGCCAGGGCTCCCGGGTGAACAGCCGGTTCAGCGGGTGCTCGGCGTTGAGGTGCAGGGCCTTCTCGATGCGCAGGATCGCCAGGCCGTGGTCGACGGCGCCGGAGACGTCACCGCGCGCGAGGAGCCGGCCGGCCGAGTAGCAGCCGTAGACCAGCAGGATCAGCGGCAGCTCGGTCCACCAGCGCGGCCGGGGACGGAGGGCCACCTCGGTGCCCGGTGTCTCGGTCTGCGGCAATCCGATCGCCCTCCCCCTTCTGCGGTGTGCGGTACGCGCGCCCCGGCGGGCGACCGTGCCACTTTACGGTGTCCCTACGGCGCCCATGAGGGGCCCGTCGGCCGCACCCGGTGCGCGTCCGGACCTGGAAGACGCCGGACCCGCCCGCGGGGTTGCCTGTCGGTGGGGTGAGCGATGATGGAGGGGCCGACAACACCCGTAGCTTCCGTGACGTCCCCGGGGCGTCACCCTTTCCGGAGAGGTCTCCCATGGCACCGCGCATCCTGCTGGCCCGGCACGGACAGACCTCCTGGTCGCTGTCCGGCAAGCACACCGGCAGGACCGATGTGCCGCTGCTGGAGGAGGGCCGGCACGGGGCCAAGCTGCTCGGCGAGCGGCTGCACCGCGCCCCGCTGGACGGGCTGCCGGACGTGGAGATACGCACCAGCCCGCTCTCCCGCGCGCGCGAGACGTGCGAACTCGCCGGGTTCGGCGACCGGGCCGAGCGCTGGGACACGCTGATGGAGTGGGACTACGGCGCGTACGAGGGGATGACCCCGGCGGAGATCCAGGCGGTCCGGCCGGGCTGGCTGATCTGGCGGGACGGGGTCCCGGAGGGCGAGTCCGTCGCCGAGGTCGCCGCGCGCGCCGACGAGGTGGTGTCGTGGGCCCGCTCGGCCGACCGCGACGTCCTCGTCTTCGCCCACGGGCACATCCTGCGGTCGATCGGGGCGCGGTGGCTGGGGCTGCCGCTGGACTTCGCGGCCCGCATCCGGCTGAACCCCACGTCGCTGTCCGTGCTGGGCTGGGCGTACGGCGAGCCGGCGATCGAGAACTGGAACGACGTGGGGCACCTGGCCGGCTGACGGGGGGCACCCGGGACCGGTGACGCCGCCCCACCCCGGAACGTGAGATGCGTCCCCCCCGCCCCGGACCGCTGAGGCGCCGGCCTGCGGACGCGGTGACGTGCCGGCCCGGCGTTGATGACGTGCCGGGCCGGGGTCGGTGACTATGCCGGCTCCCCGCCCCGTACCGGACGCGGTCCCTTGTGCGAGGCGTGGCGTTCCAGGAACTCCGCGACCCCCGACGCCCGCCGGTGCGGCAGCAGTACCCGTGCCGTTCCGGCCAGCATCCCCTGGATGCGCGAGGACTGGACCTGGTCCAGCAGCGCGAGGACCCGCAGGCCGGCCTCCGCCGCCTCGTCGGGACGGCCCTCGCGGGCGAGGTCGTCGGCGAGCTCGGCGGTGTAGAGCGCGATGTTGCGGGTGAAGTGCGGATCCTGGGCCTGCGCGGCGCGCCGCGCCTGCCGGGACGCCCGCCGCCAGTCGCCCAGCGTGGACCAGCACTGCGCCTCCAGACCCGCCAGCTCGGCCTCGCCGTAGAAGCTCATCCACTCCGGGTCCGCGTC
>NZ_JACBWZ010000733.1 GCF_013870595.1 Streptomyces sp. WELS2
GGAAGGCGGTCGGCGGGCAGTACGGCGGGGACGGCCGGGCCGAGTACGGGACGTGCCGTGTCGAGCCACCGGCGGGTGATCGCGTCGAGCGCCGGATCCGTGCGGCCGCTCGGTCCCCGGGCCGGCGCGGCGTCGCGTGCGCGCGTCCGCAGGGCCATCGTGCGGGTCGCGTTGAAGCGGCCGGTGACGATCTCGGCGTGGTCGTAAAGGGATTCGATCCGCCGCCGAACCTCGTCGCCGTTCTCCGGCACCATGGAAGACCTGCTCCTTCCTTGCCCCGCAAGGCGGTTGGGCGGTTGACCGAACCGGCGCCCGGGTGGCGGCCTCGCGTCAACCTAGCCAACGTGTGTGCCCCGTGTGAAGGTTGGGGCGTGGTGAACTCCCCGTCCGACCGGTGACCACACAGAGGGCGACCTTGGCACGCGACAGGCGCAGCAGCCCGGCCCGTGACCCGATGCGCGAGATGGTCGACTGCGTCAACTCCGGCCGTACGTGCGGGAACCAACGGGAACCGCACCCGCTGCCGGGGGCATCCCGCACACCCAGCCGCGCTCGGCCCGGCCCCGGCCGGCCGAACCCGGTCCCCTCGGCCACGGTCCACCCGGCCCCGGTCGGTCCGAACCCCTTGTGGGAGCGCTCCCAAAAGATCAGTATGGGGACATGTCCTTCCCCGACCCGGGCCCCGTGATCCGGCCCTACCGCCCCGCCGACCGGGACGCCGTCGCCGACGTCTGCGTCCGCACCGCGCACCTCGGCGGCGATTCCCGGGCCCTCTACCCCGACCCGGACCTCATGCCGTCCCTCTTCGCCGATCCGTACTGCCACTTCGACCCGGACCTCGCCTTCGTGCTGGACGACGGCACGGGCCGGTCCGTGGGATACATCCTCGGCACCGCGGACACCGAGCGCTTCGTCGCGGACTTCCGGCGCGTCTGGATACCCCGGCTGGCCGGCCGCTACCCCGAGCCCGCCGGGCCGCCGCGCACGCCCACCGAGGAGATGATCCGGCTGCTGCACCACCCGGAGCGGATGCTGCTGCCCGAACTCGCCGCCTACCCCGCCCACCTGCACATCGACCTGCTGCCGCGCTGGCAGGGGCGAGGGTACGGCCGACGGTTGCTGCACACGTTCCTGGACGCCCTGCGCGGACAGGGCGTCGACGCGGTCCACCTGGGCATGGTCACCGCCAACACCCCCGCCCGCGCGTTCTACGACCGCGTCGGCTTCCACCTGATCGCGGCGGCGCGGCCACCGGGTCACCGCCGTGGTACGCGACCCCGCGCGCCACGGCGACCTCACCGGCGTACGGTTGACGGCGGGCGACATCACCGACCCGGGAGTCGTC
This sequence comes from Streptomyces sp. WELS2, assembly GCF_013870595.1. Taxonomy (GTDB): domain Bacteria; phylum Actinomycetota; class Actinomycetes; order Streptomycetales; family Streptomycetaceae; genus Streptomyces. The sequence goes on from NZ_JACBWZ010000733.1 coordinate 1,346, forward strand.
GCTCGTGTGGCGCGGGGGCACGATGCCGCACTCGGCGCCGCCGTCGACGGGTCCGTCCCGCCGTACGACTTCTTCACGACCTCGGCCCGCGCCCTGGCCGCAGGCCTGGCCCGGGCAGGGGTGCGCCGACTCCTCGTGGTCGGCGTCGCCTCCGTCCTGCCCGGAGCGTCGGGCGTGCCCCTGATGGACGAGCCCGGATTTCCGGGCGAGTACCGGCCGTTCTCCCTGGGCCACGCGGCGGGCCTCGACGAACTGCGCGCCTGTGAGCTCGACTGGGCCTACGTGGCCCCCGCGGGCGACTTCGACCACGACGGCACGCGCACCGGCCGGTACCGGATCACCGACCACGGCGACCCGGCGAGCCGGATCGGCTACGCGGACTTCGCGCTCGCCCTGCTGGACGAGATGGAGACGCCCCGCCACCACCAAGCGGTGGTCGGAGTCCGGGAACAGTCGCTTCGGTGACGGCCTTGTCTTCCCTGGTCACCCGGCGCACGCGTCGCTTCGTGATCCGTGTGCCCCCCCGGATCGCCGCTGCCCGAGCCTTCTCGGCGGGTGGCTGGCAGCAGGCTGCCCGGCGCCGTCACGAGCGGGCGCCCGCGCCGATTTGCCCGGGTGCGACGCGGAGCGGCCCGCACCGGTCCGAAGGGTCTCGGTTCGGTGCGGGCCGCTCGCGGTGGCTTCTCCGCGGGCTGGTCAGGCCGCCTCCGTGGGCTGACGGGCGGGCTCGGGAGCGTGGCGTGTCGTGGTGGTGTCCGGGCGCGGTGGGGCAAGCGCGGCGAAGACGGCCACCGCGCCGATCGCGCACACCGCGGCCGTTCCGTACAGGGCGAGGTGCAGGGCGTGGGTGAAAGCGCCGGCCGGCACGGCCGAGCCGCCGCCGGGCGGGTCCCCCGCGGCGACCTTCGCGGCCAGTTCCCGTGATCCGACACGGGTTTCGATGAGACTGACCAGGACCGCGCCGTACACGGCGATGACGATGGCCTCGCTGCCGATGCGCATGGTGTTGAGGAACCCGGTGGCCATACCGGCCTGTTCGGGCTCGACGAGGCTCATCGCCGCACCGTCGCCCACGCCGAACGACACCCCGGCGCCCAGCCCGGTCAGCAGCAGCGGACCGGCGATCACGGCGACGGACGCGCCGGGGCCGATCACGGTGAGCCACGCGTTGCCGCCGGCGAACATCAGCAAGGACAACGTGATCAGCGTACGGGGGGACACGCCCCGGTTGACCAGGCCCCCGGACAGCGGCGGGGCCAGCAGCACCGGCGCGGTCATCAACAGCAGGACGGTTCCGGCGCGTTGGGCGGAGAAGCCACTCGCACCCACGAGATAGGTGGGCAGGTACGTCAGCAGCGTCACGAAGCCGAACGTCGACACCACGGGCACCGTGCACAACGCGAAGAACCGGCGGTTGCGCACCAGCGTCAGATCGAGGACGGGGGCCGCGGAACGCGACTGCAGGACGACGAACAGCACCAGCAGACCCGCACCGCCGGCGAGCAGCGCCGTCACACCGGGGCTCGTCCAGCCCCACTGCGGGCCCTGGACCGCGCCCAGGACCAGCAGGCCGAGACCCGCGACGAACACCAGCGCGCCGGTCGCGTCCAGCCGGGGACGCCGCGGGGCCCGGGACTCGGCGACGAAGCCGATGCCCGTCAACGCCACGGCGAGCAGGGCCGCGTGCAGACCGAACGTGGCACGCCAGCCGAGCGTGCCGACCAGCCAGCCCGACAGGGTGGGCCCCACCGCCAGCCCGACACCGGCGGCACTGCCGAGGGCCGCGAAGGCAC
>NZ_JACBWZ010000734.1 GCF_013870595.1 Streptomyces sp. WELS2
CGGTGGCGAGCCGGAAGCCGGCGGAGTGCATCCGGCGCAGTTCGGCGGGGCTGAGCGGGCCCGCCTCGGGGCCGGTGGAGTAGCCGGCGGTGCGGACGCCGGCGGCGACGGCGGCCTGGGCGAGCGGCAGTCCGTAGGGGCCGAGTCCGATGACGGCGAGGTCTGCGGGCATGCGTGGGCCGTCCTTCCCAGTAGCCGAAGCGGGACAGGTGCGCAACCGCTGTGGACAGCAAGAGCGAGCGCACTGACAGACTAGGTACACATATGACCGTTATGTGTGATTGTGTTTGTGTGTCTTGCCGTGGTTGTGCGCGAGTTGTCCACAGGCGGGGAACCCGTGGTGGCTGAAGCGGCGCATCGCGGTCATCATTTGGGCATGAGGAGGGCATGACGGGGCTACGCCCACCGGGTGCGGCCGACGCGAGCGAGTCAGCGACAGCGGGAGGCAGCGGTGAGGACAGCGACACTGGGGCCGGCGCAGCGCGCCGAGGCACTGGCGGCGATGGCGGAACGCGAGCTGGACGTGCTGGTGGTCGGCGGTGGCGTGGTCGGCGCCGGCACCGCGCTGGACGCGGTCACCCGCGGCCTGTCGACGGGCCTGGTCGAGGCCCGGGACTGGGCGTCCGGCACCTCCAGCCGGTCCAGCAAGCTCATCCACGGCGGCCTGCGCTATCTGGAGATGCTCGACTTCGCCCTGGTCCGCGAGGCCCTCAAGGAGCGCGGCCTGCTGCTCGAACGCCTCGCCCCCCACCTGGTCAAACCGGTGCCGTTCCTCTACCCGCTCCAGCACAAGGGCTGGGAGCGGCTGTACGCGGGCTCGGGCGTCGCGCTGTACGACGCGATGTCGATGGCCCGCGGTCACGGCCGGGGCCTGCCGACGCACCGCCACCTGACCCGCCGTCACGCCCTGCGTGTGGCCCCCTGCCTGAAGAAGGACGCCCTCGTCGGCGCCCTCCAGTACTACGACGCCCAGATGGACGACGCCCGCTTCGTGGCCACCCTGGTGCGCACGGCCGCGTCGTACGGCGCGAAAGCGGCCAACCGCGCGCGCGTGACCGGATTCCTGCGCGAGGGCGAGCGGGTCGTGGGCGCCCGGGTACGGGACGTGGAGGGCGGCGGGGAGTACGAGATCCGCGCCCAGCAGGTCGTCAACGCCACCGGCGTGTGGACCGACGACACCCAGGCCATGGTGGGCGAGCGCGGGCAGTTCCACGTCCGCGCCTCCAAGGGCATCCACCTGGTCGTGCCCAAGGACCGCATCCACTCCACCACGGGCCTGATCCTGCGCACCGAGAAGTCCGTGCTGTTCGTCATCCCCTGGGGCCGGCACTGGATCATCGGCACCACCGACACCGACTGGGACCTGGACAAGGCCCACCCCGCCGCCTCCAGCGCCGACATCGACTACCTGCTGGAACACGTCAACTCGGTGCTGGCCGTCCCGCTCGCCCGCGACGACGTGCAGGGGGTGTACGCCGGGCTGCGCCCGCTGCTGGCCGGCGAGTCCGACGCCACCAGCAAGCTGTCCCGCGAGCACACGGTCGCCCATCCGGCGCCGGGGCTGGTGGTCGTGGCGGGCGGCAAGTACACGACCTACCGGGTGATGGCCAAGGACGCGGTCGACGAGGCGGTGCACGGCCTGGACATGCGCGTCGCCGACTGTGTGACCGAGGAGACCCCGCTGATCGGCGCGGAAGGCTACCAGGCGCTGTGGAACGCGCGGGCGCGGATCGCCGCCCGCACCGGACTGCACGTGGTCCGCGTGGAACACCTGCTCAACCGCTACGGCTCGCTGGCCGAGGAACTCCTGGAACTCATCGCCGCCGACCCCACGCTCGGCGAACCGCTGCGCGCCGCCGACGACTACCTGCGCGCCGAGGTGGTGTACGCCGCCTCGCACGAGGGCGCCCGGCACCTGGACGACGTCCTCACCCGGCGCACCCGCATCTCCATCGAGACCTTCGACCGGGGCACCCGCAGCGCCCGGGAGGCGGCCGAGCTGATGGCGCCGGTCCTCGGCTGGGACGCGGACCGGATAGCGCGCGAGGTCGAGCACTACGAGAAGCGGGTGGAGGCCGAGCGCGAGTCCCAGCTCCAGCCGGACGACCAGACGGCGGACGCGGCCCGGCTGGGGGCACCGGACATCGTGCCGCTGTAGATCCGGCGGTCGCGACGGCGACGAGCCTCTTCGCGGCCCTCGGTGGAACGGGATCGGTTCAGGCACCGCCGCAGCGGTCGAGCAGGGCCCGGGCCTCGACGGTGCGGTGATGGGCCGGCCCGAAGGCGGCCAGGCAGGCGGTGTGAGCGGTCGCGGCCCGGGTGCGGGCCTCGGCAGCGCGGCCCAGCCCCAGCAGCGCGGTCGCCATGACGAGGTCCGCCCTGTTCCGTTGCCTGTTCTACGGTTTCGTCTCCTACTCGGTGCTCGCCTACGCGGCCGGGGACCGGGGCAGCGGCAGCGGCTCGTCCGACCGGCAGACCGACGATGTGACCGCCCGGGTGCTGGAGTGGCCCGGCGGGCAGTGGCTGCTCGGCGTCGCCGGGGCCGGTGTGGTGGTGGCCGGGCTGTGGATCTCGGTGCGGGCCGTGCGCCGGAAGTTCCTGGAGGACCTGCGGACCGAGGCGCTGTCGGCGCGGGCCCGGCCGGTGGTGGAGGTCCTCGGGATCACCGGGGGCACGGCCCGCGGGGTCGTGTTCGCGGCGGCCGGTGTGTTCGCCGTCGTCGCGGCCGTGCGGCATCAGCCGGGCCGGGCGAAGGGCATGGACGACACGCTGCGCGCGTTCCGGGACCTGCCGGCCGGACCGTGGCTGATGGCGCTGGTCGCGCTGGGGCTTGCCGCGTTCGGCCTGTTCTGCTGGTGCGATGCCCGCTGGCGCAGGGTCGGGCACGGCGGCCGGCCGGCCGAGCGGGTCAGTCGTCGGAGTCGGGCCTGGTCCGGGCCGCGGCGTACGCCTGGGCCGGGGTCATGGCGACGCCGTCGAGCGTGACCGTCTTGTAGGGGCTCACCTTGGCGCAGGTCTTGCCCTGGTCGGCGGTGGAGGCGTGGGCGCCGCCGACGGCGGCCTTGGTGCCGGCGGGCGCCGGGGAGGCGGTGGCCGTGCCCGGGTAGTGGTTCCCGCTGGGCCAGTCGCTG
>NZ_JACBWZ010000735.1 GCF_013870595.1 Streptomyces sp. WELS2
ACCCCGCGCCCGGCGTGCCCCTCGGTGGCCCGGCACCGCGGCCGGCACTCCATGTCCCCGCCCCGGCACCCGGCCCCGCCCCCTCAGGAACCGACCGGCTCCTCCGTGGCGGGCTCCGCCGGAGGCGTCGTGCGGCGGTCGAGGGCGGTCAGGGCGCGCTGGGCGATCGGACGGGTGCGGACGATCTCGGCCAGGGAGGTGGCGCCCGTGGTGATGTCCCGGAACGCCCGCCACGCCGGGCGGAAGCCGGTGAGCGCCGCGTGGAACAGGCCCGGACGCCGCTCGAACACGGACAGCAGCCGCCTGCCGACGCTCATCTCGACGCCGAGCCCCGCCTTGATGGCGAAGGCGTAGTTCAGGGCCTGGCGCCGGGTGTCCACCGCGTCGTGCGCCTCGGCGATGCGCACCGCCCACTCCCCCGCCAGCCGGCCCGAGCGCAGCGCGAAGGAGATGCCCTCGCGGGTCCAGGGCTCGACCAGGCCGGCCGCGTCGCCGCAGACCAGCACCCGGCCCCGGGACAGCGGCGAGTCGTCGGCGCGGCAGCGGGTCAGGTGCCCGGAGGAGAGTGACGGCTCGAACCCTGCGAGGCCCAGCCGGGCGATGAAGTCCTCCAGGTACCGCTTGGTGGCGGCGCCTTCACCGCGCGCGGAGATCACGCCGACGGTCAGCGTGTCGCCCTTGGGGAACACCCAGCCGTAACTGCCCGGCAGCGGCCCCCAGTCGATGAGGACCCGTCCCTTCCAGTCCTCGGCGACGGTCTCCGGCACCGGGATCTCCGCCTCCAGGCCGAGGTCGACCTGGTCGAGCTTCACGCCGACGTGGGCTCCTATCCGGCTGGCGCTGCCGTCGGCGCCGACGACCGCGCGGGCCAGCACCGTCTCCCCGCCCTGGAGGACGACGGCGACCGTGCGCCGGTCCGGCACCGCCGAGCCGTGCTGCTCGACCCGCTGGACCGTGACGCCCGTACGCAGTTCGGCGCCCGCCTTCTGGGCGTGTTCGACCAGTTGCTGGTCGAACTCGGGCCGGTTGATCAGGCCGAACAGCATCTGCTTGGAGCGGCGGGTGCGGGTGAAGCGGCCGTTGTGGGAGAACGTGACGGCGTGCACCCGGTCCCGGAAGGGCAGTTCGAAGCCGGGCGGCAGCGCGTCGCGCGAGGGCCCGATGATGCCGCCGCCGCACGTCTTGTAGCGCGGCAGCTCGGCTTTCTCCAGCAACAGCACACGCCGTCCCGCGACCGCCGCCGCGTAGGCGGCCGAGGCGCCCGCCGGGCCCGCGCCCACCACGACGACGTCCCACACCCGCCGCACGTCGTCCGCTGAAGAGTTCTCGCCGCTCACGATGGTCTACCGCTCCGCTCAAGCCGCTGCCAAGTGTCTGTCGCATCCTACGGCGGCCGTCCGCGCGATCCGCTGTGGGAGGATCGTTGTATCCACCCCGTACCACGTCGCACCCACGAGGAGCCTGCCCATGCCGTCCCATCCGCTCGCCGAGACCGTCGCCTCGCTGCTGCCCCGGGCGAAGGCGGAGCTGGCCGAACTGGTCGCCTTCAGGTCGGTGGCGGACTTCTCGCAGTTCCCGAGGAGCGAGAGCGAGGCCGCCGCGGGCTGGGTCGCCGACGCGCTGCGGGCCGAGGGATTCACGGACGTGGCCGTGCTGGACACCCCGGACGGCACGCAGTCGGTGTACGGCTTCCTGCCGGGCCCGGAGGGTGCCAAGACGGTCCTGCTGTACGCGCACTACGACGTGCAGCCCCCGCTGGACGAGGCCGGCTGGTCCACCCCGCCGTTCGAGCTGACCGAGCGTGACGGCCGCTGGTACGGCCGCGGGACCGCCGACTGCAAGGGCGGCTTCATCATGCACCTGCTCGCCCTGCGCGCCCTGAAGGCGAACGGCGGTGTCCCGGTGAACGTGAAGGTCGTCGTGGAGGGCTCCGAGGAGCAGGGCACGGGCGGCCTGGAGCGGTACGCCGAGCAGCACCCCGAGCTGCTGGCGGCGGACACGATCGTCATCGGTGACGCGGGCAACTTCCGGCTCGGCCTGCCGACCGTGACCACCAGCCTGCGCGGGCTGGCCATAGTCCGGGTGCGGGTCGACACCCTGGCCGGCAATCTGCACTCCGGCCAGTTCGGAGGCGCCGCCCCGGACGCGCTGGCCGCGCTGATCCGGACGCTGGACTCGCTGCGCGCCGAGGACGGCTCCACCACGGTCGACGGCCTGGACACCACGGCGCGGTGGGACGGCCTGGAGTACCCCGAGGAGCAGTTCCGCGCGGACGCCAAGGTGCTGGACGGCGTCGGGCTGACCGGTGAGGGACCGATCGCCGACCGCGTGTGGGTGCGCCCCGCGGTCACCGTCATCGGCATCGACTGCCCGCCGGTCGTCGGCGCCACCCCGTCGGTGCAGTCGAGCGCCGGGGCCCTGGTCAGCCTGCGGGTGCCGCCGGGCATGGACGTGGCGGAGGCCGGCAAGCTGCTCCAGTCGCACATCGAGGCGCACACCCCGTGGGGCGCCCGGGTCACCACCGAGCTGGTCGGCCAGGGACAGCCGTTCCGCGCCGACACCTCCAGCCCCGCCTACCGGGCGATGGCCGAGGCGATGGCGGTGGCCTACCCCGGCGAGACCATGCAGTACGCGGGGCAGGGCGGCACCATCCCGCTGTGCAACACCCTCGCCGCGCTGTACCCGCGGGCGGAGATCCTGCTCATCGGGCTGAGCGAACCGGAGGCGCAGATCCACGCGGTCGACGAGAGCGTCTCCCCCGAGGAGTTGGAGCGGCTGTCCGTGGCCGAGGCGCTGTTCCTGCGCAATTACGCGGCGAGCTGACCTCTTCTGCCCGCGGCAGAGGGCCCTCGCCCACGGGCGGGGGCCTCTTTACGGTCGGCGCATGGACGTCATCGAACTGCTGCCCCGGCTGCACCTGTTCCGCTTTCCCGTCGGCCAGGCCTATCTCTGGCGCGACGACGAGGAGTTGACGCTGATCGACGCGGGCCCGGCCGGCGCCGGCCGGCTGATCGCCGACGCGGTCACCGCGCTGGGGCACGGACCCCGCGACGTACGACGCGTCGTGCTCACCCACTTCCACGAGGACCACGTCGGCGGAGCGGGCGAGTTCGCCGCGCTGAG
>NZ_JACBWZ010000736.1 GCF_013870595.1 Streptomyces sp. WELS2
GGCGGCGGCCCCGCGGACCTGGCGAGCGCGCTGCTCTCCATCCGGGACGGCGTCATCCCGGCCAGCGGCTTCACCGCCCACGTCCCCGACGCCTACGGCATCGACCTGGTGACGGGCGAGCCCCGTACCCGGCCGGTGTCGGCGGCACTCGTCCTCGCACGCGGGCGCTGGGGCTTCAACTCGGCCGTCGTCGTCACGCGCCACACCGACCACTGAACCGCCGTACGCCGGCGGTTCCCCACCTGAGTAGGAGAAGGCCCTCATGGCTCAGCTCGCCATCGAAGATCTGCGACGCATCCTCATCGCCTGCGCCGGCGAGGACGACAGCCTCGACCTGACCGGCGACATCCTCGACAGCACGTTCGAGGACCTCGGTTACGACTCGCTCGCCCTGATGGAGTCCGCCGCGCGCATCAAGCAGGAGTACGGCATCGACCTGTCGGACGACGACATCGCGGAGGTCGAGACACCCCGCGCGCTCCTCGCCCTGGTCAACACCGGCACCGCGACGGCCGCCGCCTGACGTCCGGGCCCGACCGTACGCCCCCGGGGCCCGTATCCGCCGTCGCCGGGATACGGGCCCCGGCCCCTTCCGCGCCACCGTCCCGAGCCGAGGAGAACCCGCCATGGAACGAACCGTGATCCACCGCACCGAGCACACCCGCGTCGTCTCCGCCCCCGCCCAGGTCGTCTACGACCTGGTGGCCGATGTCACCCTGTGGCCCGCGGTGTTCGGGCCCAGTGTGTACGTGCGCCATCTGGAGCGCGACGAGCGCAGCGAGGTCTTCGAGATCTGGGCGCAGGTCAACGGCAAGGTCACCAGCTGGACGTCGCGGCGGGTCCTCGATGCCGCGCGCCGCTATGTGAGCTTCCGGCAGCAGCGCAGCTTCGCCCCGGTCACCTCCATGGCCGGCAGCTGGCTGCTGCGGGAGCTGCCCGACGGCCGCACCGAGGTGGTGCTGCGGCACCGCTTCAGCGTCGAGGACGACGCCCCCGCCGCCGTCGAGGCGCTGCTCACCGCGCTGGACCGCAACAGCGGCGAGGAACTCGCGGCACTCGCCCGTGTCGCCGAGCTGGGCCACCCGGTGGCCGACGTGGTGTTCTCCTTCACCGACGTCGTCCCGATCACCGGCGGGGCCGCGGCGGCGTACGACTTCGTCAACCGCGCCGACCTGTGGGCCGAGCGGCTGCCGCACGTCAGCCGGGTGCGGCTGACCGAGGAGGAGCCGGGCGTGCAGGACCTGGAGATGGACACCGTCACGGCGGACGGCTCGGCACACACCACCCGCTCGGTGCGCGTCTGCCACGAGCCGTCGTGGATCGCCTACAAGCAGCACGTACTGCCGAAGCTGCTGACCGGGCACAGCGGTCTGTGGACGTTCACGGACGGCCCGGAAGGGCCCGTGGCCACCGCCCGGCACACCGTCGCCCTGAACCCGGCCACGGTCCGCGAGGTGCTCGGCGAGCAGGCCACCCTCGCCGACGCCCGCGCCTTCGTGCGCGAGGCACTGGGCCGCAACAGCCTGACGACGATGACCCACGCCGCCGCGCACACGGGCGAGGACAGTCAGGTCTCCGCCGTCTGAACGCGGGCACGTACACGCACGGCCGCCCCTCCCCGGGACCGGGGAGGGGCGGCCGTGCGTGTACGTCCCGGTGGCGGATCAGTAGTTGCCCAGACCGCCGCACACGTTGAGGGCCTGCGCGGTCACCGCGGCCGCGTCGTCGCTCACCAGGTACTCGACCATGGCGGCCACCTCACGGGTCTCCACGTAACGGCCCAGCGGCACCCTCGTGGTGATGCGGTCGTGGGTCTCCTGCTCGCTCACGCCCCAGATGCCGGCGTAGTGCTCGCGCACCCGCTCCGCCATCGGCGTCTCGACGAAGCCGGGGCACACCGCGTTGACCGTGATGCCGGTACGGGCCAGCTCCAGACCGAGGGCCTTGGAGAAGCCGACCACGCCGTGCTTGGATGCCGAGTAGGGCGCGGCGTGCACGACGCCCTGCTTGCCGCCGGTGGAGGCGATCGAGATGATCCGGCCGGACTTCTTCGCCAGCATGCCACCGGTGTTGAGGACTTCCTTGGTCATCAGGAAGACGCTGTTGAGATTCGTGTTGATGACGTCGAACCAGAGGTCGTCGGGGATCTCGTTGGTGGCTCCGCCGCCGCTGCGCCCGGCGTTGTTGACGAGGATGTCGACCGGTCCGAAGCGGTCGACGGCCGCGCGGACGAAGTCCCTGATCTGCCCGGGGTCGGACACGTCACACGTGGTGCCGTCCACCTCGTACCCGGCGTCCGTCAACTCCTTGATCGTGTCGGCCAGTTGGTTCTCATGGCGCGCACACAGGTAGACGCGGGCCCCGAGCCCGGCGAGGCGCCGGGCGATCTCGAGACCGATCCCGCTGGTGGCTCCCGTGACCAGGGCGACCGGCTTGACTGCCTGTGACATGTGTTCTCCCGAATCGCTGTGACGGCAGGTGCCCACCGAGCGTGCTGGGCGCGCCTCGTGCCCTGCTGGAAGGTCCCTTGAAGCGCACCGGCCGCGCTCATGCGCCGCCCCGACCGTGCTCCAGAGCGATTCGAGCGCCGGTGGCGATCCTGGCCCCGCCACCACCCCTTCCGACCCACGTGAGGAACACCCATGCCCACGCCCGTCAGCAGTGATCTCTACACCCGGGTGCAGCACTTCTACGCCCGCCAGATGCAGGCCCTGGACGAGAACCGGCTGGAGGAGTACGCGCAGACGTTCACGAAGGACGGCAGCTTCCAGCACTCGCCCGGCATCGCCCCGGCCGTCGGCCGCGACGCGATCCTCGAAGAGCTCCGGTCGTTCCTGAAGAAGTACCAGGACAACCCCACCCAGCGCCGCCACTTCTTCAACCAGATGGTGCTGGAACCGCAGGAGGACGGCAGCATCCGGTCCACCGTGTACGCGCTGATCGTGCGGGTGCGGCCGAACGAGCGGCCGGAGGTGTGGCCCAGCACCGTCGTGCACGACGTCATCGAGGTGACCGACGGCGAGATCCTGCTGCGCTCCCGCTCGGTGAGCTACGACCAGCTGGTGTGACGCCGTGCGGACCAGCCCCGCCCCCTCCCCGGCCCAGCTCATGGCCCAC
>NZ_JACBWZ010000737.1 GCF_013870595.1 Streptomyces sp. WELS2
CTGAGTCGGCCTGTCCTCCGGAACGCGACGGGTGCCCCTCGCTCGGCGAGGGGCACCCGTCGGTCGTCGTGGGTCAGGAAAGGCGGACCCCTGTGGCGGCCAGCAGCGCGCCGTTGGCGGCGCGCTGGGTGGCGATGAGCTGGGCGCGCAGGGCGGCCGGGACGCGTTCGCGGTCGCGCGGGTCGACCGTGAACGCCGGGTCGTCCGCCAGCTCCGGATGCGCCGACTTCTGCGCGTCCGTGAGCTTCGACGGGATCAGCCGCAGCCAGTGGCCCTCGTCGGACAGCGCGCCGTCCTTGACGGTGATGCCTCCGTCGGGGGCGTAGACGAGCTGCTGGCTGGTGGAGTCGGTGGTCTTCACCTTCCACACGACCGTGTCGGTGTCGATCCAGCGGGCCTTGGCCGTGCCGAGGTCCAGGTCGGGGGCGCTGCCCACCGTCGGCAGCAGGTAGTCGCTGTCACCGGCGATCAGCCAGGTCTCCTTGCCGTAGGTGGCGAAGTCCAGCGACCGGTCGGCACCGAGGTCCTTCTCGTCGCCCTTGTGGACGATGTAGCTGAGCGAGGTCGCGCCGTCGGCGAGCGGCACCTCGAAGGTGACGCCGAACGCGTCCCTGCCGGTGGGGGTGAGCGGCGCCGACCAGTCCGTGGGGTGCTTGGCCCCGGTCCAGGTGTGCAGGCCCCAGCCGTCGTAGTCGCCGTCGGCCCGGTGGTAGTGGATCACGGCCTTGGCCGGGTCGGGGGCCGGGTAGGCGCCGTGTGGTGCCGTGTCCGACTGGCCGTCGTCCCCCTGCCGGATCCATACCTCGCCCGTCTTGTCCAGGTCGATGGTGCGCCGCGGGCCGTCCGCGGTGCCGTTGCCGGTGACCGTGTACGTCAGGCTCCGCGCGCCGTCCTCCAACTTGACCCAGGCGAACGCGCCGTAGGCGTCCCGGCCGGTGAACTCGGCCGACCGGCCCCCGGCTTCGAGTCGCCAGCCGGTGTAGTCGCCGTCCGGGCGCAGGTAGTGCACGACGGCGTAGGCGCGGTTCAGGGCGCTCGGCGGCCTGGGTGCCACCACCCGGCCGGCCGTGGTCGTGGCGAGGGCGCTCGCGGTGCGGCCCGCGAGGTCGACGGCCACGGCCTTGTAGCGCAGGCTGGTGCCCTGCCGCACGGTGTCGGGCAGGTGCTGGGTGACCTTGTACGGGGCGTGGTCGGCGGTGCCGAGCGTCTGCCACGGGCCGTTGCCGACCTGGGCGGCGAAGACGACACGGTTCAGGCGGCCGCCGCTGACGTCTGCGGAGATGTCGACGTCGCCGGTGGCGCCCGCGGCCGGGGCCTTCAGTTCCAGGGCCGGCCGGGTGGCGGGCGTGCCGAGCCGCTGCTTCGCCTCCAGCACCACGGAGGACAGCGGCGGGACGGTGACGGTCACGCGGGTGTCGGCACCGCTCGTCACCGTGTCGGTGGTGCCGTACAGGCCTCGGTAGGTCATCCCGGCGAAGCCCGTGGGGATCCGTACGGTCCGGGCCTGCGTGGCGTTGTTGGCCGCGACCAGGTAGTGGTCGCGCCGGTGGGTGTCGGTGCGGGTGAAGGCGTAGACGGAGCCCTGCGCGTAGCGTTCGGTCTGGACGCCGTCGCGCAGGGCGGGGTGGTGCCGGGTGAGCCGGGACAGGGAGGCTATCGCCCGGTACAGGGGGTGGGAGGGGTCGTAGGCGTCCGAGGCGGCCGTGCGGCCGGTGCCTATCTCGTCGTCGTCCAGGTAGTCCGGCACCCTCGAGGCGAACATCGTCTGACGGGCGTCCTTGTCCCCGCCGGCGCCGGTGAAGCCCTGCTCGTCGCCGGAGTAGACGACCGGGTTGCCCCGGGAGAGGAACATCAGCTCGTGCGCGAAGCGGTCCCGGCGCAGGAGTTCGGCGTCGTCCGCGCCGGGGTTGTCCTTCAGCAGGAAGCCGCCGATGCGGCCCATGTCGTGGTTGCCGAGGAAGGTGACCTGTTCGTAGGCGTTCGCCTTGTCGGTGGTGTAGCGGTAGTCCTGCGCGAAGACGTCGGCGAGCCGGTCGGCCGTGCGGCCCTGGGAGGCGTACTGGCGGATGGCGTCCTGGAGCGGGAAGTCGAGCGTCGCGTCGAGGCGGCCCTGGCGTACGTAGGGCGAGGTGACGGCCGGGTCGGAGGACAGTGTCTCGCCGAAGACGAAGAAGTTCTTCCGGCCCTTCTTCGCCGCGTAGGCGTCGAGTGCCGTCGCCCACTGGGTCCAGAAGGCCATGTCGACGTTGCGGACGGTGTCGACGCGGAAGCCGTCGACGCGGAAGTCCTCGACCCACTTCTCGTAGATCTTCTCCATGCCGCGCACGACCTCGGGGCGTTCGGTCCACAGGTCGTCGAGGCCGGTGTGGTCGCCGTAGAGGGTGCTCTCGCCGGCGAAGGTGGAGTCGCCGCGGTTGTGGTACATGGTGGGGTCGTTGAGCCAGGCAGGGACCTTGGCGTTCCGTTCGGACGGAGCGACCTGTGGTGTGTAGGGGAAGCCGCGGGCGTCGATCTTCCGCATGCCCTTGCCGTCGTCGAAGGGGCGGCCTTCGGTGTCCAGGTAGGGGTAGGCGCCCTTGCCGCGGTACGCGAACGTCTTCTCTGTGTTGGTGATGGTGTCGGCGGTGTGGTTGGTGATGACGTCGAAGAAGACCTTCATGCCCTTGGCATGGGCCTTGCGGATGAGTTCCGCGAGGTCCGCGTTGGTGCCGAAGTGGGGGTCGACACGGGTGAAGTCGGTGATCCAGTAACCGTGGTAGCCGGCGCTCTCTCCGTTGCCCTGTACCGGTTTGTTCTTGAAGATCGGGGCCAGCCAGATCGCGGTGGTGCCGAGCCCCTTGACGTAGTCGAGCTTGCTGATCAGCCCCTTCAGGTCACCGCCCTGGTAGAAGCCCTTGTCGGTGGGGTCGAAGCCGGTGGTGGTGCGGTCGCCGGTCAGCCCGCCCCGGTCGTTGGCGGCGGAGCCGTTCGCGAACCGGTCGGGGAGGAGGAAGTAGAACTGCTCGCGGGTCATGTCGTGCCGCGTCGGCACCGCGGCCAGTCGGGTGTCGGACGGCGGGGCGGGCGGGCGGCCCGTGGCGCCCGCCGGCTGGCCGCCGCCC
>NZ_JACBWZ010000738.1 GCF_013870595.1 Streptomyces sp. WELS2
GGCCCAGAACGCCGCGAAGGACAGCAGGCACACGCCCAGGGCCCCGTCGGTGGCGAGCCGGAGTTCGGTGACCTCCGCTCGCCGCAGGGGCGCGGTGTCCTCCCCGTCGTGCGTCATGACCTCTCCATTCGGCACCCTTGCACCCCGGACCGCCTGATCGGCCCGGGGGTCGTACGGGTACCCGGGGCGCCGCCCCCGACACGGCGCCCGAAGGAGTGGTTCAGTCCTCCACGACGAGCGCCGGGGTGCCGGCGGTGAGGATCTCACCGCGGAAGAAGGCCGGGTCGCGGCGCCGCATCACCAGCATGATCACCGCGCCGAGGACCAGCAGGCCGACCCCGATGACGAAGACGGAGCCGACGCCGAGGACGGCGGAGCCGCTGCCGTAGGCCGGGTCCCACATGTCGTAGAGCGTCTTGCCGAACACGGCGGTGAGCAGGATGCCGCCGAGGACCGGGAAGAACCCCTTGAAGAGGGCGTCGCGGGCGGAGCGGGTGAGGTCGCGGCGGAAGTACCGGGCGCAGGCGAACGCGGTGAGCGCGTAGTAGAAGCAGATCATCAGCCCGAGGGCGTAGATGGTGTCGACCAGGACGTGCTCGCTGAGCAGCGACATCACCGTGTAGAAGACGCCGGTGGCGACGCCGGCCGTGACGGTGGCCCGGCCGGGGGTGCGGAACCGCTCGTGGACTCGGGCGTAGGAGGCGGGCAGGGCCTGGTACGTCGACATGGCGAGCACCGTGCGGGCGACCGGGATGAAGGTGGTCTGGAGGCTGGCGGCCGCCGAGGCGAGGACGGCGGCGAAGAGCAGGATGCCGCAGAGGTGGCCCATGACCGGGCCGGCCAGGGCGGCGAAGACGTTGTCGGAGGTGTCCGGGTTGGCCAGGCCCAGGCCGTGGGTGCCGGAGCCGACGGCCATCTGGGCGGCGACGCCGGTGACGAGGTAGGAGCCGACCAGGACGACCATGGCGATCAGGGCGGCCCGGCCCGGTGTCTTCTCGCTGCCGACGGTCTCCTCGTTGGCGGTCAGGCAGGTGTCCCAGCCCCAGTACATGAAGATCGACAGGGACAGTCCGGCACTGAAGGAGGCGAACGAGTCCACCGCGAAGGGGTTGAGCCAGGACCAGGAGAAGTCGGTGTGGCCGGGAAAGGCGCCGGCGCGGGCCTTGTGCAGGGCCAGGACGACGAAAAGGGCGAGCACCACGAGCTGGAGTCCGACCAGCGCGTACTGCACGCCCTTCGTGGTGGTCATGCCCCGGTAGCTGACCGCGGTGGCGGCGGCGATCAGGACCAGACAGGTGACGATGTGCACGGCCTTGTGGCCGTCGAGGCCCGCGACCGCGTCGCTGCCCGTGACCTCCCCGGCCAGCAGCCAGAAGTAGGTGGTGGCGACGCCGGCGAGGTTGGACAGCACGATCACGGTCGCGATGACCAGACCCCAGCCGCACATCCAGCCGACGTGCGGGCCGAACGCCTTGACGGTCCAGGTGAAGGAGGTGCCGCAGTCGGGCACGGCCTTGTTGAGCTCCCGGTAGGCGAAGGCGACCAGCAGCATCGGCAGGAAGCCGGCGAGGAAGACGGCCGGCATGTGCAGACCGACCTCGCCGGCGGTGGAGCCGAGCGTGGAGGTGAGGCAGTAGACCGGTGCCACGGTGGACAGGCCGATGACCGCGCTGCCCAGCAAGCCGATGGAATTCCCGCCGAGGCCCTTGCCCCGTACTCCGTCGCCGGGTGCCGTGTCGGGGGCGTCCGGCCTCATCGCCGTCTGTGTCATGACACAGGACGCTAAATGCTGCGATTTCGGTTGAGGGTGGTTCAGACCACCCGCCACGGGCCTTTGTTTCGCAGGTCAAATCGGGAAACCGGCCGGTATTTGAACGGAGAATGACGCTACTCGATCCTCTTCATGAAGGCAAAGTGAACGGCGTCCACTATTCGGGAACCGAAGAGCCACCCGGAATGTCCGATTCCAAATCCGCCGGTGTGACGTGCGTCTCATGCAGCCCGGGCGCACGCTGGGAGGCATGGCACCCCGGCTCGGTCACGCGCGACCGCGGCAGCCGTGGCAGTCGGCCCGCGCGCTGCTGGTACTGCCCGTCGCGCTCATCGTGGTGATCACCGTGGTGGACATGCGGGCCCCTTACGACGTCCACCTCGGACCGGCCCTGGTGATCGCCCCCGCGCTCACCCCCTCCTTCGCCGGCCCCCGCACCACCGCGGCGGTCGGCGCCCTCGCGGTGGCCGCACAGGCCTTCCTCGCCGTCACCCACGGCGGGATCGGCACCACGAACCACATCGTCCAGATCATCACCATCACCGTCCTGGTCGTGCTCACCGTCCTCTACAGCGCCCTGCGGATGCGCCGGCAGGCCCAGCTGGCCCGGGTCCGCACGGTCGCCGAGGCCGCGCAGCAGGTGCTGATGTGGCCGCTGCCCGAGCGGATCGGCGCGGTGCGCATCGCCTCCCTGTACCTGGCCGCCGAGGACGAGGCGCAGATCGGCGGCGACCTGTACGCGGCGGCCCGCTGCGACGGCGCGGTACGCGTGCTGATCGGGGACGTCCGCGGCAAGGGACTGCCGGCCATCGGGGAGGCGGCGCTGCTGCTCGGCGCCTTCCGGGAGAGCGCGCACCGGCGCGTCCCGCTGACGGAGCTGGCCGCCACACTGGACCAGAGCATCACCCGCTACGCCGCCGAGCTGGACCGCCCGGAGGAGGAGGGCGAGCGGTTCGCCACCGCGCTGCTCGTGGAGATCCCGGACCTCGACACGGTCACCCGGATGACCAGCTGCGGCCATCCGCCGCCGCTGCTGCTGAGCCCCGGCCACGTCGTCACGGCCCCGAGCCTGCACCCGTCGCCGCCGCTCGGGGTGCAGTACGGCCTCGAGCACACGCTGGACGTGTTCTCCTTCGAACCGGGCGACACGCTGCTGCTGTACACCGACGGGGTCGTGGAGGCCCGGGACGGACAAGGCCGGTTCTATCCGCTCGCCGAGCGGGTGGCGCGGTGGACCGGGGACAGCCCCGAGGCGCTGATGCACCATCTGCGGCGCGATCTGCTCGCCCACGCCGGCGGCCGGCTCGGCGACGAC
>NZ_JACBWZ010000739.1 GCF_013870595.1 Streptomyces sp. WELS2
ACGTCGGCCGGCAGCGGGACCGGGCTCGGCAACGGGCCGCAGATCTCGCAGACCATCGATGTGCAGACCACCCGCGGCGAGACCAAGACGGGCATCTACCAGGTGCCCAAGGACAGCGTCTTCGGGGTCACGGACATCGTCATCGCCAACTTCCAGGGCGACGAGGGACTGATGACGATCACCTTCGGGGACCGCAAGATCACCACCATCGCGCTGGAGACCTTCCGCAACCAGGACTACCACTGGGTGACCCCCATCAAGATCCCCGAGAACGACACCGTGACCGTCGAGGTGACCTGCGAGAAGCCCGGCACTCCGGCGACCGGACGCCAGGCACAGGGGTGCCACGAGGTCGTGAACGTGAGCGGGGTACTCAGCCGTACCGCCCAGTGACTCCGACCTCATGTTCTGAGGCATTGTGGGCCGATATTGGGTGTATCTGCCAAGAGTTTGATCTTGCCACGTCCGGAAACAGACAGCATAGGTCCGAAAACCGCCACTCCGGGGACCGCTCGACCGGCCCCCGGAGTGGCGGTTCCGTCGTGCCCGGGACGGTGACGGGCGCCCCGGGCGCCGGCCGGCGGGGCCGCGCGCCCGAAACCTGTCGCGGCGGCATCACATACGCGTACGCGCCGCCGTTAGGGTTGGGGGCAGCGGGGGACCACACGGCCCCCGTTCCCCAACCGAAGGTGCCATGCCCGACAACCCGCCCGCCGGCCATCTGGACGACGACGACTACCCCGCCTACACGATGGGCCGCGCCGCCGACCTGCTCGGCACCACGCCCGCGTTCCTGCGGGCCGTCGGCGAGGCGGGGCTGATCACCCCCCTGCGCTCGGAGGGCGGCCACCGGCGGTACTCCCGCCGCCAGTTGCGCGTCGCCGCCCGCGCCCGCGAGCTGGTCGACCAGGGCACCCCCATCGAGGCCGCGTGCCGCATCATCGGCCTGGAGGACCGGCTCGGCGAGGCGTTGCGGGACAACGAGGAGCTGCGCCGCCGGCTGGACGGACCCGGCGCCGGCGCCGGCCGCTGAACCTGCGCATACCTGCCCCCGCCGCTGGAGAATTACCCGCACGGCACCGAAAGGTTTTCCGGCGGAGCCGCTTCAGAATATCTCGCCGCCGGAACCGAATGCCAAAAAAGCTGGGTGTGCCGGGCCGGGCCGTGTTACCGTGATAACAGTTGCAGTTTTGATTTCCGGACTTTCCGGGCCCCTGAGGGGTGATCAACGCGGCGACTCGTGATCCGCACAGTGCGGACCACGGCATGCCCCTAGGGAGATTCAATATGGCATCTGGCACCGTGAAGTGGTTCAACGCGGAAAAGGGCTTCGGCTTCATCGAGCAGGACGGCGGCGGCGCCGACGTGTTCGCGCACTACTCGAACATCGCCACCTCCGGCTTCCGCGAGCTTCAGGAAGGCCAGAAGGTTACCTTCGACGTCACGCAGGGCCAGAAGGGCCCGCAGGCCGAGAACATCGTTCCCGCCTGACGCTGACGCGTTCCACGAGGTCGGGGCCCGCGCTCTTGGGGTGCGGGCCCCGGTCCGTTTGTCCGGCGGACGCCGGCCCCCTTTACTCGCCGACCGGCCCTTTTCCGGCCACTCGGCTCTTTCTTCGGCTCATTCTTGTGAATTCTGCCGCGGCTACGCACCGCCAAAAGGAATTCCTCGACACGTGCCGTGCACATCGAGGAGGTTCCTCATCATGAACCGCACCCGTCGTACCCGTGGCGCCGCAGGCGCCGGCGGTGCCGGTCGCCGCACCGGCAACGACTCCGCCCCTTTCCGGTCCGCACGGACCACCACCCGTGCCAAGGCCCCGCAGGGAAAGAGTCCGGGAGCCCGCCGGGCACCCCGCGGCGAGTTCGCCCTGCCCGTCACCCTCACCGAGGCGCTGCCGCCGGTGGAGGACTTCGCCGAGCTGGACCTGCCCGCGCCCCTGCAGGACGCGCTGCGCGCCGAAGGCGTGACCGCGCCCTTCCCCATCCAGGCGGCGACGCTGCCGAACACGCTGGCCGGCCGGGACGTCCTGGGCCGCGGCCGGACCGGATCGGGCAAGACCCTCGCCTTCGGCCTCCCCCTGCTGGCCCGCCTGGCCGGACAGCGGGCCGAGCCCCGCCAGCCGCTCGCCCTGATCCTCGTACCCACCCGGGAACTGGCCCAGCAGGTCACCGACGCCCTCGCTCCTTACGCGCGGGCGCTGCGCCTGCGCTCGGTCACCGTGGTCGGCGGCATGTCCATCGGCCGCCAGACGTCCGCGCTGCGCGCCGGCGCCGAGATCGTCGTGGCGACCCCCGGACGGCTCAAGGACATCATCGACCGCGGCGGCTGCCGGCTGGACCGCGTGGCCGTCACCGTCCTGGACGAGGCCGACCAGATGACCGACATGGGCTTCCTGCCCCAGGTCACCGCCCTGCTCGACCAGGTCCGCCCGGACGGCCAGCGGCTGCTGTTCTCGGCCACCCTCGACCGCAACATCGACCTCCTGGTGCGCCGCTACCTGCACGACCCCGTCGTGCACTCGGTCGACCCGTCGGCGGGCGCGGTCACCACGATGGACCACCACCTGCTGCACGTCCACGACGACGACAAGCACACCGCCGCCACCGAGATCGCCGCCCGCGACGGCCGCGTGATCATGTTCCTGGACACCAAGCACGCGGCGGAGCGGCTGGCCAAGCACCTGCTGTCGGTCGGCGTACGGGCCTCGGCGCTGCACGGCGGCAAGTCCCAGCCGCAGCGCACCCGCACCCTCGCCCAGTTCAAGGACGGCCACGTCACGGTCCTGGTGGCCACCAACGTCGCCGCCCGCGGCCTGCACATCGACGACATCGACCTCGTGGTGAACGTCGACCCGCCCGCCGACCACAAGGACTACCTGCACCGCGGCGGCCGCACCGCCCGCGCCGGCAAGTCCGGCACGGTCGTCACCCTCGTACTGCCGCACCAGCGGCGCACCGTGGACCGCCTGATGAGCACCGCGGGCATCACCGCCCGCACCACCCGCGTACGCCCGGGCGAGCCCGAGCTGAACCGGATCACCGGCGCCCGCACCCCCTCCGGAGTGCCCGTCACCATCG
>NZ_JACBWZ010000074.1 GCF_013870595.1 Streptomyces sp. WELS2
TGGCCAGCGCCCCGGCGAGCGCGCACTCCACGGCCAGTACGCCGTCCCGGCCGGTCAGGCAGGCGTACTCGCCGGTGCCGCCGCCGTCGACGATCAGCACATCGCCGTGGCGCAGGGCCTGCAGGGCGATGGAGCGCAGCAGGGTGGACGTGCCGCTGCCGGGGTGGCCGACGGCCAGCAGGTGCGGCTCGGTGGAGCGGATGCCGGTGCGCCAGACGACCGGCGGGACGTCGATCCGTTCCTCTCCGTAGGAGAGGGGAAGCGTGCGCTGGACCTCGCTGGGGTCGGTGTAGCCGAGGACGGTCTCGCCGGGCGCGGTGACGAAGGGCTGGGCGGGGATGTCGGCGGGCAGCGGGGCGAGGACGGTCACGGTGAGCCGGTTGGCCTCCTCGTCCCAGTCGAAGTGGTACTCGCGGCTCCGCCCGGCCTTGGCGGTGAGCAGCAGCTCGACCCGCGCGCGGGCCCCGGGCTCGCCGTCCGGGAAATAGGCGGGGTAGCGGATCTCCAGGTGGCCGACGCGCCCGGCGTCGTCGAACTCGTAGGCGGTGAAGGCCTTCTCCCACTCCCCGCCGTGGGCGTACAGCGGCGCGGGGTCCTCGGGAGCGGAGAAGCAGGGCACCAGGGCGTCGTAGAGCGCCTTGAGGCGTTCGGTCTGGGCGGCGTCGGGTCCCGCGGGCGCCGACGGGGTGCGGTCGCGGCCCTGCCAGGCCGCCGCCGCCATCACCGTGACGACGGCGAGCAGCGGCCCGTACGGCATCAGGGCCACGACCATGATCGCGGAGGCCGCGAGGAACAGCAGCGGCCCGCGTCTGTCCTTGGGCGTGTCCGCCCACCTGCGACGGCCGGCCGCGGCCAGCACGCCTAGCCCGCGCGTGACGGTGATCAGCGGATGAAGGACGTCGGTGGCGCCGTCGGCCGCCGTCCGGGCCAGCTCCCTGCTCCGGGCGAGCTGCATCCGCGCGAGCTGGGCGCTGTCCTTGCTCAGAATGCGGGGGAGAGGGCGCCGGGCCACTGCTGACTCCTGATCGTGCGTGCGGGCGGTACGGGCGGGGTCAGAACTTGATGCCGCCCAGGAGGCTGGCCAGGCTCTCTCCGCCGGCTTTGATGCTCGGCGCGATGCCCGTGGTCGACAGGTAGAAACCGAACAGGGCCGACACCGTGGCGTGCGAGCCCTTCAGTCCGTCCTTGCGGAAGAACAGGAAGACGACGATGCCGAGCAGCAGCACGCCTGAGAGGGAGAGGATCATTTGGGGCCTCCTGGTGTCGAAGGTGGGGGACAGTCACCATGAGTTCTTCCAGGATCACAGGATGTATCCATACGATTAAAGGTGCAACTGGGTGAAAACCGGCGGTTTCCGCCCGCCCGGAGGAAGTGGATGCGGCCCGGTCGACCAGTGCTGTTGCCTCCTGCGGGGCCCGTCGGTGATCTTTACCTCGGGCACATCGGGTCATGTGCCCCGAGAGCCAGTACGCTGGCGATTCACTCGTACGAAGCAGTCCCCGCAGCAGCGGAGCAGTCCCCCAATCAGCATGGAGAGGCGGTCCGGCCATGAGTGAAGCCCCCGACCCCGAGGTCGTGGAGCTGGCGACCAAGATCTTCGATCTGGCCCGGCAGGGGCAGACCGAGGCGCTCGTGGCGTATGTCGACGCGGGTGTCCCCGCCAACCTCACCAACGACCGCGGCGACTCCCTGGTGATGCTCGCCGCCTACCACGGCCACGCCGACGCGGTACGCGCGCTGCTCGCCCGCGGCGCCGCCGCCGACCAGATCAACGACCGGGGCCAGACCCCGCTCGCGGGTGCCGTCTTCAAGGGCGAGACCGATGTGATCAAGGCCCTCCTGGAGGGCGGGGCCGACCCCTCCAAGGGCACGCCGTCGGCCGTCGACACGGCCCGGATGTTCGGCAAGACGGAGCTCCTGGAGCTGTTCGGCGAGCGCTGAGGCGAATATTCCGACCAGCAACGACACGGAAAACGGGGGAGGCGGTACAGGGCCGCCGGAAATACGGTCGCGGCAGCACACAGCGCGGGTCATCATGACGACGTGATTCACGGACGCGATGGCTGGGCAGGTGTTGCCGCACCGCGCGGGCCGTGATGCGGTCCGCATGGGCCACCGACGAGAGGTAGAGAGAGATGGTCTACAGCAAGCAGGAAACGGCGGGCGCTCCGACGTTGTGTCGCGCGGCCAGGTAACGCGTGTTCACCGGTTGCGTCGACGCTTGATGTGAGGCTGTTTCCCATGTTCGATCCGGTCATAGCGCCCAGCGGCACCCTGCTCGGGCTGCTCCAGCGCGGCCGTGGCGACGGCACGCTGCACGCGCTGACGGCCCCGCGCGCCGAGGCGCTCGCGGCCCTGAACCACTGTGTGCTGCGCGACCCCCGCCACGACTGGCAGGTGGAGAACCGCTCCCTCTACTACGCCCGGCTCTACCTCGACCTGAACGGCGGACTCGACGCCGTGGAGGCGCACCTCTTCGACGCCGAGGACGTGCTCGACACCGACGAGTCCCGCACCGGCCTGGCCCTCGCCGTCCTCGGCCACCTCGCCTCCTACGGCCGGCGGGACGCCCTCGACCTGCTGCGCAGGTACGCCGCGCACGGCTCCAACTGGGCCTGGGCGCTCGACGAGCTGGCCCTGCGGGACGACGACGCGGGCCTGCGCGCCCTCGCCACCCCCGTCCTGGCCCGCTTCGCCACCGACCCCGAGGGCGAGGCCGAACTGGCCGCCGCCGTGCGCGACGCCTTCGAACCGCGGCCCTGGCGGCTGTGGGCCGAGGATCCGCGCCCGTCGATCGCCGCACGCGTGCGCGCCGCCCAGGAAGCTGGCTGTTTCGACCGCTGGCAGCGGCAGATGCGCCCCACCGGCCCCCGGCCCGGCTGGAGCGTGCGCGCCGTCTTCGAGTGGGCCCAGCAGGGCAGCGAAGAACCGCACGTTGTGCCGTTTCGGCGGCACGGCCGGGCAGCTGGGACGGCAGTAGACGCCGGTGGTCTCGACGGCGAAGAAGAACACCCCGTCGAACCGCGCGTCCCGGCTGCGTACCGCCTCGTACCTGCTGTCTTCGTCCTTCACGTGTCCCAGTGTGGGCCGGGAGGGAAGGACGGGGCCAGCGGGAATCGGACACCTAGCTCCGGCGGCCGCGCTTGGCCTCCATCGCCGCCCTGCCCTCGGCGCCCTTGCGCTTCCAGTCCCGGCGGAGTTCCGCGCGGACCCGGGCGTCGGTCTTGGCCGCGATCCACTGGTTCTCCCGCATCAGCTTGCGGTAGCTGTCCAGCCGCCGTTCGGTCAGGGTGCCGTCGGCCACGGCGGCGCGCACCGCGCACCCCGGCTCGCTGTCGTGGGCGCAGTCGTGGAACCGGCATCCCTCGGCCAGTTCCTCGATCTCGGCGAAGACCTGTCCGACGCCGCCCTCCGCGTCGTAGAGGCCGACGCCGCGCAGCCCGGGGGTGTCGATGAGGACCCCGCCGGTGGGCAGGGCGAGCAGGTTGCGGGTGGTGGTGGTGTGCCGGCCCTTGCCGTCGACGTCCCGGGCGGCCCGCACGTCCATGACGTCCGCGCCGACGAGCGCGTTGGCGAGGGTGGACTTGCCGGCGCCGGACTGGCCGAGCAGCACGCTCGTACCGGAGCCGACGAGTGCCACGAGCACGTCGAGCCCGTCGCCGTGCAGGGCGCTGACGCCGAGCACGGGCACGCCGGGCGCGCTGGTCTCCACGTCCCGCACGAGGTGGGCGAGGGTGACCGGGTCGGGCACGAGGTCGGCCTTGGTGAGGACGACGACGGGCTGGGCGCCGGACCCCCAGGCGAGGGCGAGGAACCGTTCGACGCGGCCGAGGTCGAGTTCCACGGCGAGCGACACGGCGACGACGGCGTGGTCGACGTTGGCGGCGAGGATCTGTCCCTCGGACCGCTTGGAGGAGGTGGAGCGGACGAAGGCGGTGCGGCGGGGCAGACAGGCGCGCGCGTAGCGCGGGTCGCCGTCGGGGTCGACGGCGACCCAGTCCCCGGTGCACACGACCTTCATCGGGTCGCGGGGTACGACGTACTCGGTGTCGGCCCGGACGGTGCCGGCCGCGGTGACGACGTCGCACTGGCCCCGGTCGACCCGCACGACCCGGCCGGGCACCAGCCCGTCGGCCGCGTACGGGGCGAACGCGGCGGCCCAGTCCTCGTCCCAGCCGTAGGGAGCGAGCGCGGAGAACACAGCGGAGGTGGAAGACAAGGGGAAAGACCCTTCGGCGCATGAGCGGCCCCGGCCGGCCGCGCGGGACGCGCGGTGGGTTCAGCCGGTGGCCACGGAGGTGAACGTGAGGAGTTCCTGGATGTGGGCAGCGCCCGGCACAGTGACAGCCATCGGTCGACACCTCCTCGTTCCCACTCGCGCGTTCGCACGCCACCTCGGCGTGTGCTCCGACTCTAGCCCGCGGGCCGGGTCGTGCGTCAAAGGGTTTTCCTCCGGCTCCTCAACCCGCCGTGGAAGCCGCCCCGTCGAGCTCTCGCCCGGTGTCCGGTCCGTCCGCGGGCAGGCTGTCCATGAAGGAGCTGACGGAGAACACGGCGCGGCCGGGTCCGGGCGGGCCGTAGCCGGGCGGGGAGGACAGGCCGAAGTCGTCCATGGTCTGCCGGTAGGCCTCCAGCAGGCGGATGTGGTACTCCAGCGGCGCGCCCTGCGGGTTGGCCTTGCCGAGCGGGGTGGTGGGCTCCGGGCACCAGGTGGTGAAGCGGGGCGTGATGCCGTGGGACATGAAGAAGCGCAGGCCCTCGGTGGTGGAGGCGATGGCCTCGTCCACGGTGGTGAAGCCGAAGGGCTCGGCCATCTCCACGCCCGCCACGAAGTTCGGGATGACGTTGCGCGCGCCGAACACCTCGGCGGAGTCCAGGATGCGGCGGTGCCACTCGTCCCGGCCGACGTAGCGCTCCTTGCCGGGGCAGTACAGCTCGAACAGCCGGCGGTCCCACACCTCGAAGTTGGGGTGGTAGATCTGCACGCCGTAGTCCTTGAACCGCTGTACGTCCGCCTTGGGCAGGGCCTGGGCGACGACCTTGCCGATCCAGCGGCCCGGGAAGCGCTCCTCGATGGCCTTGGCGTAGTGGCCGTAGAAGTCGGCCTCGTCCCGGCCCGCCACCTTGGAGGTGATGGCGCCGCCGGTGAGGGTGTAGGCGGTGGACGCCTTCTGGGTGTCGTACCGGTCGATGATCTCCAGGGCCTCGAGGACCTCCTCGACGTCCTTCACCCCGGTGTACGGCCGCCCGGCCGCCTTGTGCTGGCGCCAGTTGTGGTTGATGTCGCAGTACTGGCACTCCTCCTTGGCGCCGAAGTACTGGCAGACCCGGAAGACGGTCAGATAGATCAGGTAGCCCCACTGGATGGTCGGTGCGACCTCCATCACGGACTTCCCGTTGGACAGGGTGTGCCGGTAGTACTCGGGCATCGGCGGCACCCCGACGTCGGCGATGCGCGTGCCGTCGAGGTAGAGCCCGAGCAGCCCCTCCTCGTCGGCGGCGACCCGGTACGGCGAGGCGGGGTTCACCCGTACGGAGACGACCGTGCGCCGCAGGCCGTACGGGCCGCCGGTGAGGATGATCTCCTCCGGGGGCCGGCGCAGCGCGGCCTCGCCCAGCTCCGGCAGGGTGCCGTGGTCGAAGGAGAAGATGAAGTAGGACTTCGGCTTGACGTCCCCGGCCGCCTCGTTGGCGGTATCGCTCAGGGCGGACTTGTCGAAGGCGACACCGCCCCGCAGCAGGTCCTCTTTGAAGACGGCCTCCCGCGGGACGTGCGGGAACCGCTCCATCAGATCCTCGACCAGCGCGGTACGACTGCCCATTCGTCTGTCTCCTCCCGGTTCAGGCGTACGGATGACACCGTATGCCCCCGCCCGGGGCTCAGCCGTGCCGGGTCCCCGCCCGGCGCGCGATGTGGTCGGGTACGGGGGTGCCGGGCGGCAGCGCCGGGTCGGGTACGGGGGTGCCCCAGACTCCGGTCAGCGGCAGGACGCCGGCCCACAGGCCGAGCGCGGCGTCGGGGCCGTCGCCGTCGTCGGGGGCGCCGGTGCGGATCTTGACGGAGGCCTCTTCCAGGGAGAGGGCGAGGACGGTGGTGGCGGCGAGTTCCCTGCGGTTCGGGCGGCGGGCGTAGGACCACTGCCCGGGGGTGGCGTGCTCGGTGAGCCGGCGCAGCCCCTCCAGCTTCTCGTCGGGGTCGGTGACCTCGCGCGCGTCGCCGTGGATCACGGCGCTGCGGTAGTTCACCCCGTGCTCGAACACCGACCGGGCGAGGACCAGCCCGTCGACGTGGGTGACGGTCACACACACCGGGAGGCCGCCGGCCAGGCTGCGGCTCGCCACGGACCCGTGCACGTAGAGCTGCCGCTCGTCCCGGCCGTACACGGTCGGGACGACGAGCGGCCGGCCGTCGGTCACCACGCCCAGGTGGCAGACGAAACCGGCGTCCAGGATCGCGTTCAGGTCGGCCCGCTCCAGGCTGCCCTGCTCGCGCAGGCGGCGGTGCCGGGTGCGGTCGGTCACGGGGAGCCGGGAGGGGAGGTCATCGGTAGCCATGCCGGGAAGCTATCGAAACAGCCCGAGTGCGGCGAGATTTTTTACGGTTTCCCTGGTGCTTTCCTGGTCGAACCACGAAATCCGTCGTCGGATGGTCACGCCGTGCGTTCCAGCACCGCCCGGTCCACCGCGTGCCGCAGCGGCTCGCCCGACGCCAGCCGTTCGGCCTCCTCCACCATGGCCCGGCCGAGGCGCGCCACCTCGTTGCCCAGCGAGCCCGCCAGGTGCGGGGTGACGAAGGCGTTCGGCAGGTCGTACAGCGCGGAGGCGGCGGGCAGCGGCTCGGGGTCGGTCACGTCCAGGACGGCGCTCAGGCGTCCGGAGCGCAGGTGCGCGATCAGCGCCTCGTGGTCGACCAGGGCGCCGCGCGCGGTGTTGATCAGCACGGCTCCGTCGCGCATCAGGCCGAGCCGGCGGGCGTCGATCAGCCGGCGGGTCTCGGCGGTGTGCGGGGCGTGCAGGCTGACGATGTCGCAGGTGCGCAGCAGGTCGTCCAGCGGCAGCAGCGGTACGCCGAGCCGGGCGGCCCCGGCGGCGTCCACGTACGGGTCGGCGAGCGTGACGTCGAGGTCGTGCGGGCGGAGCAGCTCGATCAGGCGGCGGCCGACCCGGGAGGCGCCGACGATGCCGACGCGGCGGCCGTGGTTGCCGATGCCGGGGAGGACGCCGTCGTAGGGGAAGGCCCGCCGGGCGCGTGTCTCGTCGCGGAGGGCGAAGACGTTCTTGCCGGCGAGCAGGATCATGGCGAGGGTGTACTCGGCGACGGGCCGGGCGTTGGCCTCGGCGGCCGAGGAGACGGCGATGCCCCGCCGCCACACCTCCGGGGTGGTGAACCCCTTGACGGAGCCGGCCGCGTGCAGCACGGCCCGCAGGCGCGGGGCCGCGTCCAGGGCGGCCCGGTCCAGGCGGGGGCAGCCCCAGCCGGTGATGAGGAGCTCGGTCCGGGCGAGCGCTTCCCGCACCCGGGGCTCGGTGAAGTCCTCGGCCACCAGGGCGGGATCGATGTCCACGCACGCCCGCAGCCGCTCCAGCAGCTCCGGCGGGAACACCGCCGGCACGTTCCGCGCTGTCATGGCGAACAGGGCGCGGGGCCGCTCGGTCAAGGAAAGGGCCTCCCGGCTCGGTGACGCACGGACAGCAACCGTTCTCTACGGTAGGTCCCGGCCGATGAGAGGGTCAATGGATCACCACGCGTGGGAGACGGGATGACGGACGTGACGGAGACGGTCACCAACTGGGCGCGCAGCATCACCTACACGGTCAAGGAGTTCCACCGCCCGCGGTCGGTGCCGGAACTGCGGGAGGTGGTGGCGGGCAGCGCGAAGGTGCGGGTGCTGGGCAGCGGGCACTCCTTCAACCGGATCGCCGACCCCGGCGAGGAGGGGGTGCTGGTGTCGATCGCCGGTCTGCCGCCGGTGATCGACGTGGACACCGCGGCCCGTACGGTCCGGGTCTCCGGGGGCGTCCGGTACGCCGAACTCGCCCGGGCGGTGCACGCCCGGGGGCTGGCCCTGCCCAACATGGCCTCGCTGCCGCACATCTCGGTGGCGGGCTCGGTGGCGACCGGCACCCACGGCTCGGGCGTGGACAACGGTCCGCTCGCGGTGGCCGTGCGGGAGGTGGAGCTGCTCACCGCCGACGGCTCGACGGTGACGATAGGCCGCGACGACGCCCGCTTCGACGGCGCGGTGACCTCGCTCGGCGCCCTCGGCGTGGTCACCGCCCTCACCCTGGATCTGGAGCCGGCCTACGAGGTCGAGCAGTACGTGTTCACCGGACTGCCGCTGGAGGGGCTGGACTTCGAGGCGGTGGCGGGGTCGGCGTACAGCGTGAGCCTGTTCACCGACTGGCGGCGGCCGGGTTTCGGGCAGGTGTGGGTCAAGCGCCGCACCGATCAGCCCGCGGTCGACTTCCCGTGGGCCGAGCCGGCGACCGAGGCGATGCATCCGGTGCCGGGGATGCCCGCCGCCAACTGCACGCGCCAGTTCGGGGTGCCGGGGCCCTGGCACGAGCGACTGCCGCACTTCCGCGCCGAGTTCACGCCCAGCAGCGGTGAGGAGATCCAGTCGGAGTACCTGCTGCCGCGCACGGCCGCGCCGGCGGCGCTGCTCGCGGTGGACGCCATCCGGGAGACGGTCGCCGGGGTGCTCCAGACCTGCGAGGTGCGCACGATCGCCGCCGACCCGCAGTGGCTCGGCCCCGCCCACGCCCGGGACTCGGTCGCGCTGCACTTCACCTGGGTGCGGGACGAGCCGGCGGTGCTGCCGGTGGTGCGCCGGCTGGAGGAGGCGCTGGCCCCGTTCGATCCGCGTCCGCACTGGGGGAAGGTGTTCGGCATCCCGGCGGCGGACCTCCGCGACCGGTACCCGCGGCTCGCCGACTTCCGCGCGCTGGCCCGTGCGCTGGATCCGTCGGGGGCGTTCACCAACGGCTTCGTGCGGGACCTCCTCGGGGACTGACCGGCCGGCCCGCCGTGGCGCTCGCCGGGCCGGGCGCCACGGTGCCTCGGTCCGGGGCGGTCCGCCGCGACGCCCCGTCCCGGCCGGGCACCGCGGTGTCCCGGTGACGCTGCCCCGGCGGACCGCCCCACTTTCTCCACCCCCTTTCCTAACCCCTTGTCGAACCGGACGCCCAGCCCATAGCCTGGCGCCGCGCCGGTGTTGCCGCCTGGGCCGGGCCGGACGGGAAAGGGAGGGGCAGCCGCGTGAAGCGCACATCGCGCGACATCCGCACCGCGAACCGCTACGAGGTGCTGCGCCAGATCATCGCCGAGTCCCCCACCTCCCGGCAGGAGCTGGCCGCCGCCACCGGGCTGAGCCTGGCCACGGTGGCCACGCTCGTCGGCGAGCTGCTGGAACTGCGCCTGATCACCGAGGTCGGGTTCGAGGACTCGGCCGGCGGCCGTCCCCGGGGACTGGTCGCCGTGAACGCGTCGGGCGGCGCGCTGATCGGCGTGGACATCGCGGAGACGTACGTCCATGTCGAGCTGTTCGACCTGGCGCTGAACGTGCTGGCCCGGGCCGACGAGGACATGCGGCCCGGGGAGAGCCGGCCCGAGCAGGTGGTGGGGCACGTCGCCGCCGCGGTCGGCTCGGTGGTCGCCCAGGCGGGCGTCGAGGCGGCCCGGGTGCTCGGCGTCGGGGTGAGCGTGCCGGGCCAGGTGGACCGGGACTCGGGGGTCGCCGAGTACGCGCCCAACTGGGACTGGCACGACGTGCCGTTGCTCGATCTGCTCGCCGAACACATCGCCTACCCGCTCTACCTGGACAACCCGTTGCGCGCCTGCGCGGTGGCCGAGCTGTGGTTCGGGGCGGCGCGGGGCCGCGGGGACGCCGTGGTGGTCAACCTCGGCACCGGGGTCGGTGCCGGGCTCGCGCTCGGCGGCGGACTGCACCGGGGGGTGAGCAACAGCGCCGGCGAGTGGGGACACACCACGCTCGTGCTGGACGGCCGGCCGTGCCACTGCGGCAACCACGGCTGTGTGGAGACGTACGTCGGGGCGCCCGGCATCATGCGGAACCTGAGCGAACTCGACCCGGACTCCGCGCTGTTGCACCCGCGGGACCAGACGGCCACCATCGACGCGCTGGCCCGCGCGGTCGCCGGGCAGGACCCGGTGGCGCTCAAGGTGGTCCAGGACACCGCCCGTTACCTCGGCGCGGGCATCGCCGACCTGATCAACCTGCTCAACCCCGAAGTGGTCGTACTCAGCAGCTGGGTGGCCGCCCGGCTGGGCGAGCCGCTGCTCGACGAGGTCCGCCGGCCAGCGCACCGGTGGTGGCGGGCAGGAAGGCGTAGGCGATGGCGGCCCAGGCGCGCAGCAGCCGGGAGGTGACCAGCGGCCGGGAGGCGAGGTAGGCGGTGCATCCGGCGAGCGGCACCGAGCAGATCAGCAGGACGGTGACGGCGAGGCCGGTGGAGCCGAACAGGAGCGAGGCGAGGGTGGCGACGAGGGCCAGGTAGGGCGGTGCGGACGGGGTGCCGCCGGTGCCCGTCGGGTGCCAGGCGTCCAGGTAGCGCGACCACAGGTCGGTCGCGCCGGCCGGGACGGGCAGCAGGGCGCCGCCGGCGAGGATGCCGCCGCCGAGCAGGGCGCGGCAGGCGGCGAGGGAGATGAGCAGCAGGGCGAGGAAGAGGACGGGGGCGGGTCTGCGGGCGATCCGCTTGAGCCGGGCGAACTGCTCGACCTCCAGGAAGTCGGCGTCGTCGCCGCCGGGCCCGGACTCCACGGCGCCGCCGTGCCGGCCGGCCGAGGAGGTGTCGGTGTCGGAGCCGCCGGTGAGGTTGCCGGCGATCTGTTCCACGGTGGCCCGGACGGTGGCGCCGGGCGGCGGGAAGAGGGCGCGCAGTTCCGCCTTGTCGATGCGGGAGGGGCCGCGGCGGCGCCGGGCGGCGATGATCCGCTCGGGCCGCAGCAGGGTGCTCAGCAGGCCGCGGATCTCGTCGAGGGCCTGGCCGGGGACCTTGCCGACGAGGTAGGCGAGGGTGCGCAGGACGGTGCCGAGGACGAGCCGGAACAGCACCCAGGGCAGCGCGGCCGTACGGGTGTTGACGAGCAGGGTGTAGACGGCGCCGGCCTTGTCGACCTTGTGCGGGGAGGCGGTGGCGCGGCCGGCGCAGTCGACGGTGCGGCGTTCGCGGGAGGCGGCCTCGGCGTGCCGGACGACGGCGTCGGGGGCGACCAGGACGCGGTGGCCGGCGGTGTGGGCGCGCCAGCACAGGTCGACATCGTCGCGCATGAGGGGCAGCAGCCGGTCGAAGCCGCCGAGCTGTTCGAAGACGTCGCGGCGCACGAGCATGCCGGCGGTGGACACCGACAGCACGGTGCGGACGTGGTCGTGCTGGCCCTGGTCCTGTTCGCGGCGGTCCAGACCGGTCCAGCGGCGGCCGGAGTTGGCGATGGAGACACCGACCTCCAGCAGCTGGCGGCGGTCGTACCAGCCGCGCAGCTTGGGGCCGACGATCGCGACGTCGTCGCGGCCGAGTTCGAGTTCGTTGTCGACGACCCGCAGCAGCTGGGCCAGGGCGTCGGGTTCGGGGGCGCAGTCGTCGTGCAGCAGCCACAGCCACTGGACGGGTTCGCCGTGCGGCAGTTCGGGGATGTCGTAGGCGTCGTCGCGCCAGGTGCGGGTGACGGGGTCCCAGCCGCTGGGGCGCTTGAGGTACGGCAGGTCGTCGGGGGTGAGCCGGGGCGCGATGCGGCTCGCCTCCTCCACCGCCTGGCCGAAGCCGGTGCGGCGGGCGAGGTGCAGGACGTTGGCCTCGCCGAGGGCGTCGGTGAGCAGCCGGGCGGAGTCGTCCGCGCTGCCGGTGTCGGCGGCCACCGCGTGCTGGACGGGACGCTCCTGGCCGAGCAGCCCGGTCAGCGCGTCGGGCAGCCAGCGGGCGCCGTCGTGGGCGACGAGGACCGCGGTCACCACATGGCGCGGGAACTCGGGAGGGCGGGTCGGGTCGGACCCGGCCGAGCGGGACGGGTCGGGCCCGGCCGGGCGGGACGGGTCGAACCCGGCGGTGGCGGCGTGGTGTTGGGCGGCCGCATGGCTGTGCACGGACATCGAGGTACGGGCCCCGGTTCGATGGACTGCGGTGGACGCCCGTGTCTTCTCGCGGATCGAGGGGACAGCGGGGCGTCTCGGACGAGCGTCCACACTATCGGCTGGGCATGACGCCGGCCCGCCGCCTGTGGACAACCCACGGCCGACGGGCCGTTCGTACCTTTCGTGGTCGCGCGTACGGTCACACGGCGGCCTTCTTCAACCGGCGGCGTTCGCGCTCGGACAGGCCGCCCCAGATGCCGAAGCGCTCGTCGTTGGCGAGGGCGTATTCGAGGCACTCGGAGCGGACCTCGCAGGCGAGGCAGACCTTCTTGGCCTCTCTGGTGGAGCCGCCCTTCTCGGGGAAGAACGACTCGGGGTCGGTCTGGGCGCAGAGTGCGCGCTCCTGCCAGCCGAGTTCCTCGTCCGCGTCGTCGACCAGCAGTTGCTGCACCAGCTCGGTCATGTGCGCCCCTCGTCTGTCTTTCGCGTCCCCGTGCGTGGCCGTTACCGATATCGGCTGAACGACACGAGTGAAATTACAAGTGTGCTGCTCCGGGCGAGTCAAGCCGAGATCTGCTATTGGGCCCGTTATTCACTCTGCGGAACCAAGGCCGTGCGGAAAGTGTTCAAATCGGCATAAACCTTGACACGCAGGCGGACCCACGGGGGCGGCCCGACCCCGTACAGATCCCCTGTACGGAGAAGGACGCCTCCGTGTTCGATCCCGTTCCGTGAGGCTCGCGCGCTCGGATGTGCCCCATGTGTCCCGGGACCCCGATGAGCAAACCTTTCGCCTGCGAAATAAACCGGATGAGGTGAAACATGTCCCACATACCGGGCAGCGAGTTGACACTGCCCGTGTGAACCGCTGTCCTAGTGGGCATGCTCGCGTACTTGGCACCCGCCTCGACCCGCACCGCCGGGTCCCTCGGTGCCGCCCGCGCGCGCTGTAGCTGTTGCTGCTGTCCCAGCTGTTGAGCCAAGCCCGCTCCGGCTGTTCCCGAGCCCGTCCCGGCTCGGCCGCGTTCCGCCTTTCCCGATCCCCCTCCTGCGGGGCATCCCGTCCGCCCGTATCCCGGGCGGAGTGCACGCGTCACCCAGCTCCGGCCCCACTCTTCTTCCGCCGAGGACCACCGCACCCCCATGAACAGCGACAACGACCTCCAGATCGCCGGCGACATCCTCGAAGTCCCGCACCTGCTCCAGCCGCCGCGCGAGCACCCGGCCACCGTCGCCGAGTTCGCGGGGCTCGCCCGCTCGATCGCCGCCGACCGGGACCGGTGGACGCACCTGGTCCGCTTCGACGCCACCACCCGCTGGTACCACCGGCTGCGCACCGGCCCCGGCTACGAGGTGTGGCTGCTGTCCTGGCTGCCCGGGCAGGGCAGCGGGCGGCACGACCACGGGCGCTCCTCCGGTGTGCTCACCGTGGTGGAGGGCACGCTCACGGAGCACACCGTGCGCGGCACGCGCGCGCTGGGGGCGGGCGCGCAGCGGGTGTTCGCGCCGGGGTACGTCCACGAGGTCGTGAACGACGCGCTGGAGCCGGCGGTCAGCCTGCACGTGTACCACCCGGGGCTGACCGAGATGCCCATGCACACCTCCCCGCACTGCGAGGCATCCTCCGTAACCACCTGACGCGTTGTCGTATCCGGCTGCCACACTGTCCCCATGCGCATTGTGGTTCTGGCAGGCGGCATCGGCGGTGCCCGTTTCCTGCGTGGTCTGAAGCGGGCCGTGCCGGACGCGGACATCACGGTCATCGGCAACACCGGCGACGACATCCACCTCTTCGGGCTGAAGGTCTGCCCGGACCTCGACACGGTGATGTACACGCTGGGCGGCGGCATCAACGAGGAACAGGGCTGGGGGCGGACCGACGAGAGCTTCCACGTCAAGGAGGAACTGGCGGCCTACGGTGTCGGGCCGGAGTGGTTCGGGCTCGGCGACCGGGACTTCGCCACACACATCGTGCGGACCCAGATGCTCGGTGCCGGTTATCCGCTCAGCGCGGTCACCGAGGCGCTGTGCGACCGCTGGCAGCCGGGCGTGAAGCTGATTCCGATGACCGACGACCGCGTGGAGACGCACGTGGCCGTCGAGCTTGACGGCGAGCGCAAGGCGATCCACTTCCAGGAGTACTGGGTGAAGCTGCGCGCCTCCGTCCCGGCCCAGGCGATCGTCCCGGTCGGCGCCGAGCAGGCCAAGCCGGCCCCGGGCGTGCTGGAGGCCATCGCCCAGGCGGACGTGATCCTCTTCCCGCCGTCGAACCCGGTGGTGTCCATCGGCACGATCCTCGCCGTGCCCGGGGTCCGCGAGGCCATCGCGGACGCGGGCGTGCCCGTGGTCGGCCTCTCCCCGATCGTCGGGGACGCGCCCGTGCGCGGGATGGCCGACAAGGTGCTCGCCGCGGTCGGCGTGGAGTCCACGGCCGCCGCGGTCGCCGAGCACTACGGCTCCGGACTGCTGGACGGCTGGCTGGTCGACACGGTGGACGCGGGCGCGGTCGAGCGGGTCGAGGCGGACGGCATCCGCTGCCGGGCCGTGCCGCTGATGATGACCGACGTGGAGGCCACCGCGCAGATGGCGCGGGAGGCGCTGGCGCTGGCCGAGGAGGTGCGGGGAGCGTGAGCGCGACGGCGTCCGCCGCGGCGGGTGAGCGGGCGGAATACCGGGTCTGGGCCCTGCCCGGCATCCCCGAGGTGCGGCCGGACGACGACATCGCCAAGCTGATCGCCTCGGCCGAACCCGGCCTGGCCGACGGTGACGTGGTGATCGTGACCTCCAAGATCGTCTCCAAGGCGGAGGGCCGGCTGATGCGGGCCGACGACCGGGAGGCCGCGATCGACGCCGAGACGGTCCGGGTGGTGGCCCGGCGCGGCACGCTGCGCATCGTGGAGAACCGGCAGGGCCTGGTGATGGCCGCCGCCGGGGTCGACGCCTCCAACACCCCCGCCGGGACGGTGCTGTTGCTGCCCGAGGACCCGGACGCCTCCGCGCGCGCCATCCGTGCCGGTCTGCGCGAGACCCTCGGCGTCGACGTCGGGGTGATCATCACCGACACTTTCGGGCGGCCTTGGCGCTCGGGGCTCACGGACGTGGCGATCGGCGCCGCCGGGGTGCGCGTGCTGGACGACCTGCGGGGAGGCGCGGACGCGTACGGCAACCCGCTGAGCGCCACCATCGTGGCCACGGCGGACG
>NZ_JACBWZ010000740.1 GCF_013870595.1 Streptomyces sp. WELS2
CACCACCTGTTCCACCAGGGCGGAGGCGGCGCCGGTGTACGCGGCCGTGGTGAGCAGTTCGAACCAGGTGAACCCGGCCGTTTGCAGATCGTCGAGGCGGCTCTGCTGCTGCGGCGTGCTGCGGATCACCAGTTCCTCGCCGACCTCGACGCCCTCCAGCCGTACCTCGTGGCTCTGGGAGGCCGCGAGCACCTGGGTGCCCCAGAACGGGACCACGCTGATGCCGGGGCTGTCCGCCGGGATGAGCAGCAGCGCGAGGCTGGTGCCGTCCGCCTCGCGCACCGCCGCGCTCGCGGTCAGCACGTCCATCGACCGCGACAGGCTGCAGGGTTTCTTGGCGCCGTCGACCCGGTAGCCGGCCGTGGTCCGCTCGGCCGTCACGGCGGGCGTCAGGATGTTCTGGCCGCTGCGCCCCTCGGCCCAGCCCGAGGCGAACCACAACCCGCCGCCGCCCGCACCGTCCCCGGCCACCGCGGACAGGATCTTCAGCTGGCCGGGGGTGAGCCGCTCGGCGGTCCGGGCCAGGCTGAACAGCATCGCGACGGTGAAGTGGTGCATGACGGTGGCCACCGCCAGCGACGGGGACACCGCCCCCAGGGCGCGCTGGACCCGCACGGCCTCCAGGGGGCTCGCCTGGGCGCCGCCGTAGTCCGCGGGGACGAGCAGGCCGGGTCCGCCGCGGGCCCGGTACATCTCCACCACGGGGCTGTCGCCGGCCTCGCGTTCGGCGAGCGTGAGGCTCTCGAGCTCGGCCAGCAGGCCAGGGTGGAACCGGCCGCACGTGTCCCGTGCGACATCGAGGGAGCGCATCGGGGGGTTCTCCTTCACAAGAGAAATCACGGGGAATATCCGATGGCGCAGGAATTCTGCGGAGAACGGGGCCGAAGGTGCGGGTTCCCAGCCAGTCTGACAGGGCGTCCTGATCGAACCCTGATGGCCGGCTGACATCCGCGGAAGAACTGATGAGTGCCTGATACCGGGCTGACCGCGCAGCGTTCCCATATTGCTGCACGCTCGAATTCCATGGGATAAACCGACACTGCGCTGGAATTCCGGAGAGCGGCCCCTTGTCCGACCACGAGTGGAGAACGAACATGGCCGAGACCACGTATCTCATGGAGGATCCCCGGGAGGCGGAGCGGCTGGCCGCGAAGGTCGATCCGGTCGCCTGGACCGACCGTTATCTGGCCCACCGTCTGCGTCCGGGCGACCGCGTGCTGGACATCGGCTGCGGGCCGGGGGTGATAGCCCGCCAGGTGGCGTCGGCGCGGCCCGGGATCCATGTCACGGGTGTCGACTTCTCCCCGTCCCGGATCGCGGAGGCCCGGATCAACCTGTCCGGGGTGGGCGAGGCGGTGCACGCCGACGCCCGCCGGCTGCCGCTGCCCGACGGCGCCTTCGACCTGGTCTACTGCCGCTTCATGCTGCAGTTCCTGCCCGACCCGCAGCGCGCGCTCGCGGAGATGGTCCGGGTCTGCCGGCCGGGCGGGCTGGTCCTGCTCCAGGAGCTGGACGGGCAACTGCTCTGGCACCACCCGGAGGATCCGGAGCTGCAGGCCGGTCTCGAAGCGGTCGTGAAGGGCCTCGCGCGCACCGGTTTCGACCCGTTCATCGGCCGCAAGCTCTTCCACTTCGCCCACCGGGCCGCGCTGTCGGACGTGCAGGTGACGGTGGACCCCTATCACCTGATCGCCGGGGCCGCGGACGAGGAGACGATGCGCCTGTGGCGGCTGAAGCTGGAGATCGCGCAGCCGGCCCGGACCGAGGCGCTGGGCGACGCCGGGGCGGCCCGCCGGGTGCAGGACCGCTTCCTGGAGTACCTCGCCCGGGAGGACACCCTCACCTACAGCGTCGCCTTCACCGTCGTCGGGCGGCGTTGAGACCATGGGCACGGTCACGACAGACGCGCACGGCGGCCGGGCCGCCGGCACGGACGCGGCCGTCGCCGCCGTCCAGCGGTACTGCGACTCCGGCAACCCCAGTGCCTTCCTGGCCTTCAACCGGGGCAACAGCTACTTCCGGCTGCCCGGGGACGACGGCCTCATCGTCCACCGCCCGGTCGGCCGCTATCTGGTGCAGTTCGGCGGGCCGTTCGCCGCCGCGGGCACCCGGGACCGGCTGCTGGCGGCGTTCGTGGACTTCGCCGCCGCGCAGGACCGGGAGATCGTCGCCGTCCAGGTGCAGGCCGCCGACGCCGCCGTGTTCCTCGACGCGGGCTTCGTGGTGAACCAGATGGGCGCCTCCTACGCCGTCGACCTGGACACCTTCACCCTCGCGGGCACCCGCTTCATGCAGCTGCGCAACAAGATCTCCCGCGCGCTGCGCAGCGGGCTGCACATCGCCGAGGCCCGCTACGACGACTGGCGCGAGGCGATCGCCCGACTGGACGCGGCCTGGCTGCGCACGAAGGGCGAGGACGTCAGGGCACTGGAGTTCCTGGTGGGCGAGACCGGCGGCCCGCACCAGGAACTGCGCCGGCTGTTCGTCGCGACACGCGAGGGCCGGCTCGTCGGCTACATCTCCTACTCCCCCGTCTACGGTCCGCAAGCCGGCTGGATGCACGATCTGAGCCGTCGCAGGCCGGACTCGGGGCCGGGTGTCATGGAGGCGGTCAACAAGGCGGCGATCGAGGTGTTCCGCACGGAGGGCGTGCGCTGGCTGCACTTCGGGTTCACGCCGTTCACCTCGCTGGACGCGCCGGCGTTCCCCGGCCACAGCCGCGCCTTCCACTGGTTCGTGCACCACCTGTGGGAGCACGGCGAGGCCGTCTACCCGGCCCGGACCCAGCTCGCCTACAAGGAGAAGTGGGCGCCGACCCTGGTGCTGCCGGAGTACCTCGCCTTCCAGCACCGGGCGAGCCTGCCGGCCCTGGTGCACGTCTTCCGCGCGTGCAACGCCGTCTGAGACCCCGTCGAGGAGGAACCGGCATGACCGACGAGATCCGCCGGCAGGGCGAGAAGGTCGTGGCGATGTTCGCCGCGTGTGCCGCGGCCCCGGACGACCGCTCCGTCGCCGAGGAGGCCGACGCGGAGCTGGACCGGCTGGAGCGGCTGCTGGCCGCGGGCGGCGTGCCGATCCGG
>NZ_JACBWZ010000741.1 GCF_013870595.1 Streptomyces sp. WELS2
CGCTGCCGGTATGAGCGCCGGGACCCTTCACGGCACGGCGTACGATGGCGTGCCGTATACAAGGGGTGGAGTCGTGGACCGAACAGAGGTCGGCGCGTTGGTCCGGTCCGCCGTCGACGGGGACG
This sequence comes from Streptomyces sp. WELS2, assembly GCF_013870595.1. Lineage (GTDB taxonomy): Bacteria > Actinomycetota > Actinomycetes > Streptomycetales > Streptomycetaceae > Streptomyces. The sequence goes on from NZ_JACBWZ010000741.1 coordinate 126, forward strand.
CCGCGGCCTGGAAGGCGCTGGTGGAGGGGCTGAGCCCGCTGGTGTGGTCGGTGGTGCGCGCGCACCGGCTCTCGGAGGCCGACGGGCACGAGGTCTTCCAGACCGTGTGGTTCCGCTTCGCCCAGCACCTCGGCCGCATCCGGGAGTCCGACAAGGCCGGTGCCTGGCTGGCCAGTACGGCCCGGCACGAGTGCCTGAAGGTGCTCAAGGGCCTCGCCCGGCTGACCCTGACCGACGATCCGCGGGTGCTGGACCGGGCCAGCCGGGAGCGGACGCCGGAGGAGTCGCTGATCGACTCGGAGGAGGCGGCGGACGCGGTGGCCGTCGGGGCCGGGGCCGGAGCGGTGGCCGTCGGAGCCGGGCCGGTCCCCGTTCCGGTGAACCGGCGGTCGCGGTCCGGGAAGACCCAGGCGCGGAAGAGCAGGAACCGCAGCACGGTCGCCGCGAGGTTGGCGGCGATGAGCACCGCCAGCTCGGTGGAGTGCGCCGGGCTGTCGCCGGCCGCGTTCAGGGCGGCGAGCGAGCCGCTGGTCAGGACGAGGCCGATGCCGAAGACGACCAGTCCCTGCGCCTGGTGCCGGACCGCGCCGCCCCGGCCGCGCACCCCGAAGGTGAGCCGGCGGTTGGCGGCCGTGTTGGCGACGGCGGAGACCAGCAGCGCGAGCGCGTTGGCGGTCTGGGGGCCGGCGGCCTGCCGGAAGCCGCTGTACAGCAACAGGTAGAAGAGCGTGGACAGGCCGCCGACCACGCAGAAGCCGACGAGCTGGCGGGCCAGGCCGTGCGGCACGCCGGTCAGCTCGCGGTCGCGCGGGTCGTCGCCGAAGGGCCGGGTCAGCCGGTCCAGCGGCAGCGAACCGGTGGCCAGGGCCCTGCCGACCCGCCACACGCCCTTGAGGTCCTCGGTGGCCGTCCGGACGATGTGCACGGTGGAGTCGGGGTCGTCGACCCAGTCGACCGGCACCTCGTGGATCCTCAGGCCCGCCCGCTCGGCGAGCACCAGCAGCTCGGTGTCGAAGAACCAGCCGGTGTCCTCCACCAGCGGCAGCAGCACCTGGGCCACGTCCCGGCGGATCGCCTTGAAGCCGCACTGCGCGTCGGAGAAGCGGGCCTGGAGCGAACCGCGCAGGATCAGGTTGTAGGCCCGGCTGATGAACTCCCGCTTGGGGCCGCGTACGACCCGGGAGGCGCGGGCCAGCCGGGAGCCGATCGCCAGGTCCGAGTGGCCGGAGATCAGCGGCGCCACCAGCGGCAGCAGGGCGTTGAGGTCGGTGGACAGGTCGACGTCCATGTAGGCGAGGACCGGGGCGTCGGAGGCCGACCACACGGTCCGCAGCGCCCGTCCCCGGCCCTTCAGCTCCAGCCGTACGGTGCCCACCTCGGGAATCTCGGCCGCCAGTCGCGCCGCCACCAGCGGGGTGGTGTCCGTGGAGGCGTTGTCCGCGATGGTGATGCGGAACGCGTACGGGAAGGTGCGCGCGAGGTGCTCGTGCAGCCGGCGCACGCACGGCGGGAGGTCCTTCTCCTCGTTGTAGACGGGGATCACTACGTCCAGGACAGGCCTACCGGCGTCTGTGGCCGGGAGGTGCTCCCGCGCCGGCAGGGTGCCGGGAGAAGAGTCGGTTCGCATGGCACCGACTCTTCTCAGGCCCCCTGTCGCGCCGATGTGGTGGCGCTGTGCTGCGGCTGTGAGTGTGGTCGCGGGGGTGTTGCCGGAGCCGGCACCGGAGCGGTGGGGGCGGGCAGGTACAGGGTGAACACGGTGCGGCCGGGCACGCTGTCCACGGTCACGGTGCCCCCGTGGGCGGCGGCCACGGCCTGCACGATGGCGAGCCCGAGGCCCGTGGACCCGGTGGCGCGGGAGCGCGCGGAGTCGCCCCGGGCGAACCGCTCGAAGACGTGCGGCACCAGCGCGGCCGGGATGCCCGGCCCGTCGTCCTCCACGTCCACGCACGCCCACGGCCCGTGCCGGCGCACCCGTGCGGTGACGGTCGTACCGGGCGGGGTGTGCTTGCGGGCGTTGCCCAGCAGGTTGACCAGCACCTGCTGGATCCGGGCCGGGTCCGCCGAGACCGGGGCCGGCGCGTCGGGCAGGTCGAGCCGCCAGGTGTGGTCCGGGCCCGCCGCGCGGGAGTCGCTGACGGTGTCGACGACCAGCGGGACCAGATCGGTGTGCTCCCACTGGAGCGGCCGGCCGGCGTCCAGCCGGGCGAGCAGCAGCAGGTCCTCCACGAGCAGGGTCATCCGCCCGGCCTCGGACTCGATCCGCCCGAGGGCGTGCCGGGTGTCCGGCCCGGTCTCCTCGTGCCCGCGCCGGGTGAGTTCGGCGTAGCCGCGGATGGAGGCGAGCGGGGTGCGCAGCTCGTGGCTGGCGTCGGCCACGAACTGCCGCACCCGTGTCTCGCTCTGCTGCCGGGCGTGCAGGGCGCCGTGGACGTGGTCGAGCATCCGGTTGAGCGCGGCGCCGACCCGGCCGACCTCCGTGTGCGGGTCGCACTCCGCCTCCGGGACCCGCTCGCTGAGGTTCACCTCGCCGGTGTGCAGCGGCAGTTCGGAGACCCGGGTGGCGGTGGCGGCGACCCTGCGCAGGGGGCGGGTGGCGACGCCGACGAGCACGTAGCCGGCGATGGCGGCGGCGACGAGTCCGGCGGCGGTGACGCAGACTTCGACCAGGATCAGGGTGGTGATGTTGCTGTCGGTCTCCCGGGTGGGGATGCCGACGTAGTAGCCGCCCCGGTACTGGACCCGGTAGGTGCCGAGCCCCGGCAGCCGCGCGGTGTGCGCCCTGTCGTCCCGGGCGACCTCGCCGAGGGCGCTCTTCTGGGCCTCGGTGAGGTCCTTGGCGCTCATGTCGAACGTGGACTCGGACTTCTCGCCGACCTTGCCGTAGGTGACGGCGCCGCCGTCGACCACGGCCGCGACCGTGCCACTGGGCTGGGGACCGTGCCGG
>NZ_JACBWZ010000742.1 GCF_013870595.1 Streptomyces sp. WELS2
GCTCGACGAGCCCTCCCTGACCGCCGTGCTGCGCGGGCAGGTCCGCACCGCCAGCGGCTACCGAACCCACCGCGCCGTGGACCGGCAGGTCGTGGAGGCCACGCTGCGGGACGTCGTCGCGGCGGCCGGCGGCGGACCGGTGACCGTGCACTCCTGCGCCCCGGACGTGCCGTTCGCGCTGCTGCGGCGGGCCGGCGCGGCGGCCGTCTCCTTCGACTTCGCGCTGCTCACCGAGCGTGACGACGAGTCGATCGGCGAGGCCGTCGAGGCGGGTACCCGGCTGTTCGCCGGTGTCGTGCCGGGCACGGACGGCCCGTTGTCGGACCCTGCCGGTAGCGTCATGGGTGTCAGGACGCTGTGGCGCAGGCTGGGGCTGCATCCGGGGTTGCTCGCGGAGGCGGTCACGGTGACCCCGGCGTGCGGTCTGGCGGGCGCTTCCCCCGCCTACGCGCGCCGGGTGCTCGCCCACTGCGTCCGGGCGGCGAGATCCCTCGCGGACAACCCTGAGTAACGGAGGACAACACGGTGGCCGGCGACAAGCAAGCGGAGACGACAGCGGTGCCCGCCGAGGCCCGCGAGACCCACGCGCGCCTGGCGGAGCAGGTCGAGGAGCACCGCTTCCGGTACTACGTGAAGGACGCTCCCGTCGTCAGCGACGCGGAGTTCGACCGGCTCCTGAAGTCCCTGGAGGAGCTGGAGGAGCGCTATCCGGAGCTGCGTACCCCGGACTCGCCCACCCAGAAGGTCGCGGGGTCCTACGAGACGGAGTTCACCGCCGTCGAGCACCGCCGGCGGATGCTGTCGCTGGACAACACGTTCAACGACGAGGAACTGGCCGCCTGGGCCGACCGCATCGCGCGGGAACTGGGCGACCAGACGTACCACTTCCTGTGCGAGCTGAAGGTGGACGGCCTCGCGGTCAACCTCACCTACGAGAAGGGCCGGCTGACCCGCGCGGCCACCCGCGGCGACGGCCGCACCGGCGAGGACATCACGCCGAACGTGCGCACCATCGCGGAGATCCCCGACCGCCTGGCCGGCGCGGAGGTGCCCGACCTGGTGGAGATCCGCGGCGAGGTCTACTTCCCGATGGAGAAGTTCCTCGAGCTGAACGAACGCCTGGTCGCGGCCGGTGACAAGCCGTTCGCCAACCCCCGTAACGCCGCCGCCGGTTCGCTGCGCCAGAAGGACCCGAGGGTCACCGCGACCCGCCCGCTGCACATGGTGGTGCACGGCATCGGCGCCCTGGAGGGATTCACCGGCCTGACCCGGCTCTCCCAGGCGTATGACCTGCTGGGGGCCTGGGGCCTGCCCACCTCCCCGCACAACCGCGTGGTCGACGGCCTGGACGGGGTGCGGGAGTTCATCGCGCACTACGGCGAGAACCGGCACTCCGTCGAGCACGAGATCGACGGTGTCGTGGTCAAGCTGGACGAGATCCGCCTCCAGGGGCGGCTCGGCTCCACCGCGCGGGCGCCGCGCTGGGCGATCGCCTACAAGTACGCGCCGGAGGAGGTCAACACCAAGCTGGTCGACATCAAGGTGGGTGTCGGCCGCACCGGCCGGGTCACGCCGTACGCCCAGGTGGAGCCGGTCACGGTGGCGGGCAGCGAGGTGGAGTTCGCCACCCTGCACAACCAGGAGGTCGTCAAGGCCAAGGGCGTCCTCATCGGGGACACCGTCGTGCTGCGCAAGGCCGGTGACGTCATCCCGGAGATCCTCGGCCCGGTGGTGGACCTGCGGGACGGCGGCGAGCGGGAGTTCGTGATGCCGGCCGAGTGCCCGGAGTGCGGCACGCCGCTGCGGCCGATGAAGGAGGGCGACGTGGACCTGCGCTGCCCGAACGCCCGCACCTGCCCGGCCCAGTTGCGCGAGCGGGTGTCGTATCTGGCGGGCCGCGAGTGCCTGGACATCGAGCACTTCGGCGCGGTGGCCGCCGCCGCGCTGACCCGGCCGCTGGAGCCGGCCGACCCGCCGCTGGTGGACGAGGGCGACCTGTTCGACCTGACGGTGGAGAAGCTGCTGCCCATCAAGGCCCATGTGCTGGACCCGGACAGCGGACTGCCCAAGCACGACCCCAAGACCGGTGCGGAGAAGGTCGTCACGGTCTTCGCCAACCAGAAGGGCGAGCCGAAGAAGAACACCCTCGCCCTGCTCGCGAACATCGAGGCGGCCAAGTCCCGTCCGCTGGCCCGCTTCCTGAACGGGCTGTCCATCCGGCACGTGGGGCCGGTGGCCGCGCAGGCCCTCGCGCGCGAGTTCCGCTCCATCGACCGCATCGAGCAGGCGACCGAGGAGGAGCTGGCGGCCACCGACGGCGTCGGCCCGATCATCGCCGCCGCGCTCAAGGAGTGGTTCGCCGAGGACTGGCACCGCGAGATCGTCCGCAAGTGGAAGGCCGCCGGGGTGCCGCTGGAGGACGAGGCGTCCGGGGAGGACGAGGGGCCGCGCCCGCTGGAGGGGCTCACGGTCGTCGTCACCGGCACGCTGGAGAACTACACCCGGGACGGCGCCAAGGAGGCACTGCAGAGCCGGGGCGCGAAGGTGACCGGATCGGTTTCGAAAAAGACATCTTTCGTCGTTGTGGGTGACAACCCCGGATCGAAATATGACAAGGCCATGCAGCTCAAGGTTCCTGTTCTGAACGAGGACGGTTTCGACGTCCTGTTGGAGCAGGGCCCCGAAGCGGCGGCCGAAGTCGCGCTTCCGACCGAGGAGTAGCGGTTGAAGGCCACCCGTTCGGCGCATATCAGTTGCATACGGGTGGCCCGGGCACATTCGGGCAACCGTCGGAGACCGCTGCCCGTGGATGCCTTTCGCGGCCTACTGTTGAGGTGTGCGCCCGCCGTGCCCAGCTGCGGCTGGGGCATCTCCGTGCCCTCGACAGGCCCGGGGAGGGTTTCTTCGACGCGGAGCCGCTGATGGTTGTCGGTCGTCGGGCCGCGTGGCGTGGGCACCGCCGGCTGTGAGAGGGACGGGAATGGAACCGACCGAGAGCGCCGCCCCCAACGCACGGCTGCGCCCGCGCCGCCGTGCGGGGGCCTGGCGCGAGAACCGGTGGACCG
>NZ_JACBWZ010000743.1 GCF_013870595.1 Streptomyces sp. WELS2
GACGGCGACGGCCGCACCGATCCGCTCATCGGCGTCCCCGAGGGCAGCGTCGACGGCAAGGAAGGCGCCGGATACATCACCGTGGCCGGTGTGTCCGCAGGTCGCACGGGTACCCGGGGTCTCCCACAGCGGAATCGACCCAAGTCTCGACGAAGGAGGAGACCCCGGATGACCAGCACCAGCGAGACCGGAGACGTCACCGGCACCCGCGACAAGGACTACAACCTCATCTGGTACGTCGAGGCGTGCCTGAGCAACGCCCTGCGGCTGGAGCAGTACGTCCAGGACGCCGAGCGGGACGGGGACAAGGAAGTCGCGGAACTGTTCCGCAAGGCCCAGTCCGACAGCCGCAAGGGCGCGGAACTGGGCAAGCAGCTGCTCCGCTCCCGCCTCGACGGCGGCTGACCGCCGCTCCCGCCCGGCGGGGACGCGACAGCCGCTGCCGGACCGTGCTCACGGCAGCGGCTGTTCCGCCCAGATGACCTTGCCGTGCGGGGTGTAGCGGGTACCCCAGCGTTCGGCGAGCTGGGCCACCAGGAACAGGCCGCGGCCGCCCTCGTCGGTGCTCGCCGCGTACCGCAGGTGCGGCGAGGTCGTGCTGCGGTCGGAGACCTCGCAGATCAGCGTGCGGTCCCGCAGCAGCCGCACCCCGATCGGGCCGCGCCCGTAGCGGATGGCGTTGGTGACCAGCTCGCTCAGGATCAGCTCCGTGGTGAACGCGAGCTCCTCGAGACCCCAGTCGGCCAGCCGCCGGGTCACCGAGGACCGCACCGTGGACACCGCCGCCGGATCGGACGGCACCTGCCACTGGGCGACCCGGTCACCGCCCAGCACCCGGGTGCGGGCCACGATCAGCGCCACGTCGTCGCTCGGCCGGGCCGGCAGCCGGTCCAGCACCGCCCGGCAGGTCTGCTCCGGCGAGACGCCCGCGGTCCGCCGCAGGGCGTCGCCCAGCATGGCCAGCCCCTCGTCGATGTCCCGTTCCCGGTCCTCCACCAGACCGTCCGTGTACAGCACCAGCCGGGTGTCCTCCGCCAGCTCCAGCTCCGCCGTCTCGAACGGCAGCCCGCCCAGGCCCAGCGGGGGACCCGGGGGCACGTCGGGGAACTCCACCGCGCCGTCCGGCCGCACCAGCGCGGGCGGCGGATGACCGGCCCGGGCCACGGTGCACCGCCGGGACACCGGGTCGTAGATCGCGTAGAGACAGGTCGCGCCCGTCACCACGGCCCCGCCCGCCGCCCCGGTCTCCTCCTGGTCGAGCCGCCCCACCAGCTCGTCCAGCAGACCGAGCAGTTCGTCCGGCGGCAGGTCGAGCGCCGAGAAGTTGTGCACCGCCGTGCGCAGCCGCCCCATCGTCGCCGCCGCGTGCAGCCCGTGCCCCACCACGTCCCCGACCACGAGCGCCACCCGGGCCCCCGACAGCGGCAGCACGTCGAACCAGTCGCCGCCGACGCCCGCCTGGGCCGGCAGATAGCGGTAGGCGATCTCCAGGGCGCCCTGCTCGGGCAGGGAGCGCGGCAGCAGACTGCGCTGGAGGGTGACGGCCATGCTGTGCTCACGGGTGTACCGGCGGGCGTTGTCGATGGACACCGCCGCCCGCGCCACCAGCTCCTCCGCCAGGGACACCTCCTCGGCGTCGAACGGCTGCGGCTTCTCCGCCCGCCAGAAGCTCACCAGGCCCAGCACCAGGCTGCCCGCCCGCAGCGGCACGGTGATCAGCGAGTGGATGCCGTAGTCCAGCACCTGGTCGGTGCGCTCCAGGTCCTGCGCCCGCCAGCCGGGCGCCTCGCGCAGCCGCTCCACCACCACCGACTGCCCGGTGGTCAGCGCACGGGCCTGCGGCGAGGTGGGCACGAACCGGATCCGCTCGCCGGGCGGATACAGCGGGGAGTCCTCGCGCACCCCCGCGCAGGCCGTACGGCGCAGCGCCGTGCCGGGGCGGGGCTCCTCACCGCCGAGCACCGCGTCGAACAGGTCCACGGTGGCGAAGTCCGCGAACCGGGGCACCGCGAGCCCGGCCAGCTCCTCGGCGGTCCGGGCGACATCCAGGCTGGTGCCGATGCCCACCCCGGCGTCGTAGAGCATGTTCAGCCGCTCCCGGGCCACCTCCGCCCGGCCCGACAGGGCACGCAGCTCGGTGGAGTCGCGCAGCGTGGTCACGCTGCCGGCCGGGCCGCCGCGCAGCTCGGTGGGCCGCTGGTTGATCGCCAGCAGACGGTCCTTGACCAGGTGCACCTCGTCCGTGGCGACCCGGCCCGAGGCCAGCAGGCCCGCCGTCTCGTCGTCCAGGCCCAGCTCCAGCACGTGCCGCCGCTCGGCGTCCGCGGGCAGGTCCAGCAGCCGGTGGGCCTCGTCGTTGGCGAGCAGCAGCCGGCCGTCGCCGCCGACGATCAGGACACCCTCGCGGACCGCGTGCAGCACCGCGTCGTGGTGCTCGTACATCCGGGTCATCTCGTACGGCCCGAGGCCGTGCGTCTGGCGCAGCAGCCGCCTGCTGACCAGGGCCGTACCCGCGGTGGCCAGCGCCAGCGCGGCCGCGGCCGCCGCGAGCAGCAGCGGCAGCTGCTGGTCGGCGGTGCCACCCACGTGCGCGGTGGTGATCCCGGCGGACACCAGCCCCACCACCTTGCCCGCCCGGTCCCGCACCGGCACCACCACCTGCACCAGCGGGCCGATGGTGCCGGTGATGTGCTCGGTGACCGTGCGGCCGGCCAGGGCCGGGGCGATGGTGCCGACGAACTTCTTGCCGATGCGGTCGCTCTTGGGGTGGGTGTAGCGGATGCCCCGCGTGTTCATCACCACGACGAAGTCCACGCCGGTCGCCGTGCGGGCGGCCTCCGCGCGCGGCTGGATCACGGCGGTGGGGTCGGGGGAGCTCAGGGCCTCGGCCGTGCCCGGCGCGTCGGCGAAGGTCTGCGCCACGGCCAGGGAGCGGTTGGCGGCCTCCACGTCGGTGTCGTGCCGCACCTGGAGCACTTGGGCCACCACCGCCGAGACGACCAGCAGCAGCACGATCACCACTTGCAGGAGGAACACCTGGCCGGCCACGCTGCGCCCGGTCACCG
>NZ_JACBWZ010000744.1 GCF_013870595.1 Streptomyces sp. WELS2
GGATACCTGTCGCTGAAGTGGCGTCCTGCTGGAGTCGGGCGAGAGCGAGCGCGGCGAGCGGATGCTCAGGGAGGTCGTCGCCGGCCAGGACGGCGCGCAGAACGAGGCGACGACGATGGCCCGGCTGCACCTGGCCTCCTGGCTCGGCCTGACCGGCCGCACCGCCGAGGCCCGCGAGCAGCTGCGGGTGCTGCGCGCGGAGCTCCCCGTCGCGCGGTTCGTCATCTTCGACTCCCTGCTGACGTGCCAGGAGGCCCTGCTGGACGCCGTGGACCGGCGGACCGGACCGGCCCTCGAACTGGCCCGCAAGGCGCTGCGGCTGAGTGCCGAACCGCTGTCCCAGGCCCTCACCCCGCATCTGTACTCCGTCTGCCTCACCACCGCCGCGATGGCCCTCGCCGACGCCGACGGCGGCGAGCGGGCCGCCGACGCCGCCCGCTGCCTCGGCGCCGCCCAGGCGCTGCTGCCGGCCGGACACGTGGTCGCCGGTGTGGAGCGGCGGATCCTGGAGCTGACCGAGGCCCGGATCCGGGCCCGGCTGGACGAGCGGTCGTACCGGGCCGCGTACGCCGAGGGCGGTGGCCTCTCCCTCGCGGAGGCCACCGCCCTGGTGTGACGGGTGCGCCGCGTCAGCTCTTCGTACGGAACTTGTGGATCGCGACCGGGGCCATCACCACGGTCAGCCCGACCGACCAGATGACCGTCACCCACAGGGCGTGCGCCACCGGGCCGCCCTCCATCAGCCCGCGCGCGCAGTCGGCCAGCGCGGAGAGCGGGTTGTAGTCGGTGAACGCCTGGAGCCAGCCCGGCATCGACTGGGTCGGCGCGAAGATCGAGGAGCCGAACTGGAGCGGCATCAGCACCAGGAAGCCCATCGCCTGCACCGACTGCGCGTTCTTCATCACCACGCCGAGGGTCAGGAACACCCACATCAGCGCCGACCCGAACAGCGCGGACAGCGCCACGGAGGCCAGCAGACCGCTCCAGCTGTCCACGTCGTAGCCCACGAGCAGGGCGACCACCAGCAGCACCGCCGTCGCGAACAGCATCCGCATCAGCTCCACCGCGATCTTCGCGAAGAGCACCGAGCCGCGCCCGATGGGCAGCGAGCGGAAGCGGTCCATGACACCGGAGTTGAAGTCCTGGTTGAAGCCGGTGCCCACGCCCTGGGCCATGTTCATGCCCATCATGGCCAGCAGTCCGGGCACCACGTACTGCACGTACTGTTCCTGGCCGCCGCCCAGCGACTTGCCGATGGAGCCGCCGAAGACGTACACGAACAGCAGGGTGAAGACGACCGGGAACAGGATGGCGTCGAACATCGACTCCGGGTCCTGGCGGATCCACAGCAGATTGCGGCGGATCAGCGCGCCGGTGTGCCGCAGATGGGCCCGCAGCGGGATCGGCGTATCGGCCTTCGCGGCGGCCGGGGAGAGGGTGGCGGTGCTCATGCGGCGACCTCCTGGCGGGCGGGCGCGGCGTCCTGCGGGGCACTGGCACGGTGGCCGGTGAGGGACAGGAACACCTCGTCCAGGCTGGGCAGTTCGGTGGTGATGGAGGACAGCGTGATGCCACGCGCGGTGACCGCGCCGACCACGGCGGTCAGCTGCTCGTCGCTGAGGATCGGCACCAGCAGGGCCCCGGTCTCGCTGTCCACGGTGGTGGACGCCAGTCCGGTGATGCCCAGCTCGTCCAGCATGCCGGCGAGCGGGCGCAGCTGGAGCGGGTCGACCGGCCGCACCCGCAGGGTGCGCCCGCCGACGCGGGCCTTCAGCTCCTCGATGCCGCCCTTGGCGATGACCCGGCCGCGGTCCACGACGGTCAGTTCGGAGGCGAGCTGTTCGGCCTCCTCCATGTACTGGGTGGTGAGCAGCACGGTGACGCCGTCGCCGACCATCGCCTTGACCTCGTCCCACACCTCGTTGCGGGTGCGCGGGTCGAGGCCGGTGGTCGGCTCGTCCAGGTACAGCACGGCCGGCCGCCCGATCATCGACGCGGCCAGGTCCAGCCGGCGCCGCATGCCGCCGGAGTAGGTCCCGGCCGGGCGCCGGGCGGCCTCGGTCAGCGAGAACCGCTCCAGCAGCTCGTCGGCGCGGGCCCGGGCCTCCTTGCGGGACAGGTCCAGCAGCCGGCCGATCAGGTACAGGTTCTCCCAGCCCGGGAGCTTCTCGTCCACCGACGCGTACTGGCCGGTGAGTCCGATGACCCGGCGCAGCTGCCGGGGCTGGCGTACGACGTCGTAGCCGGCCACGGTGGCCTGCCCGGAGTCCGGGGTGATCAGGGTGGACAGGATGCGTACGAGGGTGGTCTTGCCGGCGCCGTTCGGCCCGAGCACACCCATCACGGTGCCCTCGCGCACGTCCAGGTCGACGCCGTCCAGCGCCTTGGTCTCGCCGTAGTGCTTGACCAGCCCCCGTACGGTCACGGCGGAGCGTCCGCCGGCGGGGTTGTCGTCGATGCGTGTCATGGGGAAGACAGTGCCAGGGCCCGCCGACAAACCGCCGACAGAGCACCGACACCGGATGCCGGGGCCGTGTCGGCGGCCTGCCGGCCGGGTGTTACGACACCTTCCGGATGTCGGCGCCGACGAGCTGCCCGCCGGACACCGTGTAGGTGCCCCGGAACACCTGCACGCTGCCGTCGGTCTGGGTCGCCCGGATCTCCGCGGCGACCTCCCCGCCGCCGTTGTCGGAGGCGGTGACGTCGATGTGCGCGGTGGTGGAGAAGCCCGCCACCCAGTCCGAGTAGGAGCCGCCGAAGAGCCGGCCGCCGCCCATGGACCAGGCGGCCTGGAAGTTCCCGGCGTTGAGGTAGTCGTAGTACGTGGTGACGACCGTGCTCGCGTCCTGCGCCTCCGTCGAGGGCTCGGGAGTCGGCGTGTCGTCGTATCCGCCGCTGTCGTCGTAGTCGGGTGTGGCCGCCGGAGTGGTGTACCCGCCGTCGGTGAAGGACGGCGTCGGGCTCCAGCCGTCGTAGGTCCCGCCGGGCGACACGGTGACGGTGGTGGACCAGCCGCCGGCCGACGGGGTGTCGGGGCGGTTCGCGACGGCCACCCCGAGCGTC
>NZ_JACBWZ010000745.1 GCF_013870595.1 Streptomyces sp. WELS2
ACCCGGACCACAGGCCGACCGCCCGGCCGCGGTCGTCGGGGTGGAAGGAGGCCTGGATGAGCGCGAGCGAGCCGGGCGTGAGCAGGGCGCCGCCGACGCCTTGGAGGGCCCGCGCGGCGATCAGCACGCCGGGCGTCGGGGCCAGGCCGCACAGCAGGGAGGCGAGCGCGAACCACACCACGCCGAGGACGAAGACGCGGCGGCGGCCGTACCGGTCCCCGAGCGAACCGCCGAGCAGGATCAGGCCGGCCAGCGTGACCAGGTAGGCGTTGACGGTCCACTGGAGGGCGGCCAGGCCCGTGTCCAGGTCCCGGCCGATGCGCGGCAGGGCGACGTTGACGACGGTGGAGTCCAGCAACGCCATGGCGGAGCCGAGGACGGTGGTGAACAGCAGCCACCTGCCCTGGGGCGAGGCGAGCCGGACGTCGGGCATGCCCCCAGATATACAGCGGGCCCGGCGGCAGGGACAGCCGCCGGGCCCGCCAGGGGGTACCGCTTACTTGATCTTGTTGCCCGCGGAGCGCAGGTGCTGCGTGGCCTGCACGACACGCGCGGCCATGCTCGCCTCGGCCAGCTTGCCCCAGGTGCGCGGGTCGTAGGCCTTCTTGTTGCCGACCTCGCCGTCGACCTTCAGGACGCCGTCGTAGTTCTGGAACATGTGGGCGGCGACCGGACGGGTGAAGGCGTACTGGGTGTCCGTGTCGATGTTCATCTTCACCACGCCGTTCTCCAGCGCGGTCAGGATCTCCTGCTCGGTGGAGCCGGAGCCGCCGTGGAAGACGAAGTCGAACGGGGACTCCTTGCCGAACCGGGCGGCGACGCCCTCGTTCAGCTCCTTCAGCAGCTCGGGACGCAGCACGACGTTGCCCGGCTTGTACACGCCGTGCACGTTGCCGAAGGACGCGGCCAGCAGGTAGCGGCCCTTCTCGCCCAGGCCCAGGGCCTCGGCGGTGCGGATGGCGTCGTCGACGGTGGTGTACAGCTCGTCGTTGATCTCGTGGGAGACGCCGTCCTCCTCGCCGCCGGTCGGGGTGATCTCCACCTCGAGGATGATCTTGGCGGCGCGGGCCTGCTCCAGCAGCTCCTGCGCGATCCCCAGGTTGTCGGCGAGGGTCTCGGCGGAGCCGTCCCACATGTGCGACTGGAACAGCGGGGTGAGACCGGCGTCGACGCGCTTCTTGGACAGCGCGATCAGCGGACGCACGTACCCGTCGAGCTTGTCCTTCGGGCAGTGGTCGGTGTGCAGGGCGATGTTGACCGGGTACTTCTCGGCGATGATGTGCGCGAACTCGGCGAGCGCGACCGCACCGGTCACCATGTCCTTGCTGTACTGGCCGCCGAGGAACTCCGCGCCGCCGGTGGAGATCTGGACGATGCCGTCGCTCTCGGCCTCCGCGAAACCGCGCAGCGCCGCGTTCAGGGTCTGCGAGGAGGTCACGTTGATGGCCGGGTAGGCGAACTTGCCTGCCTTCGCCCGGTCGAGCATCTCGTTGTAGACCTCGGGGGTTGCGATGGGCATCTGTCCGCTCCTTGTGTTGCGGGTAGGGGTTCTGCGTTACGGCCCTGACCTAGACCTGGGGGGCGACATCATCGTCGGCCCCATCTTTCCAGACATGACCTCATGGTCCACGCGCCGGTCAAGACCGGAACGTCCGGATCGTCAGTCCAGCCCCAGTTCGTCCTTCGAGAAGGCGAAGCGGTAGGGAACACCAGCGCCCGCTTCGATCTTCTCTGCGGCTCCCGTCGCCCGGTCCACGATCGTGGCGACGGCGACGACCTCCGCGCCGGCCTCCCGCACGGCCTCGACGGCGGTCAGCGGGGAACCGCCGGTGGTGGAGGTGTCCTCGACCACCAGGACCCGGCGGCCCGCGATGTCCGGGCCCTCGACGCGCCGCTGGAGGCCGTGCGCCTTGGCCGCCTTGCGGACCACGAACGCGTCCAGGCGGCGCCCGCGCGCGGCGGCGGCGTGCAGCATGGCGGCGGCCACCGGGTCGGCGCCCATGGTGAGCCCGCCGACCGCGTCGAACTCGAGGTCCGCGGTCAGGTCCAGCAGCACCTGGCCGACCAGCGGGGCGGCCTCGCCGTCGAGGGTGATACGGCGCAGGTCGACGTAGTAGTCGGCCTCCAGACCGGAGGAGAGGGTCACCTTGCCGTGCACCACGGCCTTGTCCTTGATCTGCTGCAGCAGCGCGCCGCGCACGTCGTCCGTCATGCCGACCAGCTTAGAGCCGACGCCAGCTCCAGGTCGTACTCGCCTCCAGCGGCTCCAGCGGGGTGACCAGGCGCGGAAGGGTGTTCAGGCCGTTGGGCGGGCCGGTCTGCGGTTCCACGCAGACGGCATCGTCCTGCTCGTCGTAGACCACCACCCACTCCTCGCGGCTCGCCACCTTCAGCTCCAGCCGGTCCGGCCAGGTGAGGGTGACGTCCACCCCGCCGGGCATGCCGAAGCAGTCGTCCCAGGGGCCGGGCCGGGGGTCGGTGCGGTTGCCGGTGGGCAGGTGGTCGGCGCCGCGCTCCTCCTGCCAGGCCGGCGCGAAGTCCAGCCGCACGTCCGCGCCGTCGAGGTTCCGGTTGAACCACGGGTGCCAGCCGAGCTGCGCCGGGAAGGAGTCGTCGTACGCCTCCACGGACATGGTGAGGGTCAGGCCGTCCTCGGTGAGCGCGACGACCTGGGTGACGCGCCCGGGGTGCGGCCAGGGGTCGGTCAGCTCGTACGTGATCACCGCCTCGTCCGCCGAGACGCGCGCGGTGCGCCAGGCGCCGTCGCGCGCGGTGCCGTGGATGGCGTGCGGCGGGGAGTTGAGCGGCATCCGGCGGACGGTGCCGCCGTCCAGGAAGCGGCCGTCGCGGATCCGGCCGCACCAGGGGACCATCGGGAAGCAGCCGTAGCGCGGGCCCTGCCGCAGCAGCTCCAGGGAGCCGATCCTGAGCCCGCTGATCCGGCCGCCGTTCGCGGGGCTGACGCGCACTTCCGCTTCGCCTGCGGTCAGCGTGATGTCTTCGTTGCTCACGGGAGGACACTACTGGGGCGCGCGGCGGGTGCGCGGCCGCCGGTCAGCGT
>NZ_JACBWZ010000746.1 GCF_013870595.1 Streptomyces sp. WELS2
CCGGAGCAGGCCGACGACGAGCTGGTGGACTGGTACCGGGACAGTCACCGCCTGGTGGTGGACACCCTGGCCGCCGCCCCCGCCGATCTGGAGTGCTGGACCTTCCACACCGCGCCCAACCCGTCACCGCTGGCGTTCTGGGCCCGCCGGCAGGCACACGAGACGGCCGTGCACCGTTATGACGCCGAAAGCGCGCGCGGCGGTGAACCGTCCCCGGTCGGCCGGGACTTCGCGGTGGACGGCATCGACGAACTGCTGCGCGGCTTCCACACCCGCGAGCACAGCCGACTGCGCAGCGAGCGGCCGCGCGTGCTGCGGGTGCGCGCGGTGGACGCGGGACCGGACGCCGTGTGGACCGTACGGCTCACGGCCGCACCGGCCATGACGGTGCGCGGGGCCGAGGGCGAGGCGGAGGCCGAACTGTCGGGTCCCGCGGATCAGTTGTACCTGGCGCTGTGGAACCGGACGGCCATCCCACGGGTGACCGGCGACCCGGCGCTCGCGGCCCTGTGGCGGGAGCGGTCCGGGATCTGAGGCCCGGTCAGTCGGCCGGGGCCAGCATCCGGGACAGCACCTCGCGCTGCACGGGCCGTAGCTCACCGTGCAGCGCGCAGCCCTTTTCCGTCAGGGAGATCTTCACCGCGCGCCGGTCGTCCGAGCACATGCCCCGCTGCACGAGGCCGTCCTTCTCCAGCCGGGCGATCAGCCGGGACAGCGCGCTCTGACTGAGGTGGACCCGCTCGGCGATCTCCTGCACCCGGTAGGCGCAGCCGCCGTCCAGGGACGCGCCCTCGGCCAGCAGGTCCAGCACTTCGAAGTCGCTCGCGCACAGCCCGTGCCCGTGGAGCACCCGGTCCAGTTCGCACTGGGTGCGGGCGTGTAACGACAGGATCTCCCGCCACTGCTCGACGAGCCCTCGCTCGGCATTCTTCGCCGCCATGCCCGCACCGTAGCAGAAAATCGTGTTTGTTGCACTGTAATTAAATGAGCTTGCATCTGATGCACGCGCATGTAATCTCGTCGCCATGACTTCTCCGCTCACCGCCTCCGCGGCCCCGTCCCCGGCCGTGCGCTGGACTCCCCGGCTGTGGGGCACCCTCCTGGTGCTGTGCGCCGCGATGTTCCTGGACGCGCTGGACGTGTCGATGGTCGGCGTCGCACTGCCGTCCATAGGCTCGGATCTCGGCCTGTCCACGTCGGCCCTGCAGTGGGTCGTCAGCGGCTACATCCTGGGCTATGGCGGCCTGCTCCTCCTCGGCGGCCGGACCGCCGACCTGCTCGGCCGGCGCCAGGTGTTCCTGGTGGCGCTCGCCGTCTTCGCGCTGGCCTCGCTGCTCGGCGGGCTCGTGGACTCCGGGCCGCTGCTGATCGCGAGCCGCTTCGTCAAGGGCCTCAGCGCGGCCTTCACGGCACCGGCCGGCCTGTCGATCATCACCACCACGTTCCCGGAGGGCCCGCTGCGCAACCGGGCCCTGTCGATCTACACGACCTGCGCCGCCACCGGATACTCCCTGGGCCTCGTCTTCTCCGGCCTGCTCACGGAGGCCAGCTGGCGGTTCACGATGCTGCTGCCGGCGCCGGTCGCGCTGACCGCCCTGCTCGTGGGCATGAAGCTGCTGCCGCGCGGCGAGCGGGAACGCGGACACGGCGGCTACGACGTCCCGGGCGCCGTCCTCGGTACCGCCTCGATGCTGCTGCTGGTCTTCACCGTCGTCCAGGCACCCGAGGCCGGGTGGGCGTCGGCCCGGACGATCCTGTCCTTCGCCGCCGTGGCCGTCATGCTGATCGTGTTCGTCCTCGTCGAGCGGCGCAGCCCCAGCCCGCTGATCCGGCTCGCGGTGCTGCGCTCCGGTTCCCAGGTCCGGGCCCAGCTCGGCGCGCTGACCTTCGTCGGCAGCTACACGGGCTTCCAGTTCCTGGTCACGCTCTACATGCAGCAGGTACTGGGCTGGTCCGCCCTGCACACGGCGCTGGCGTTCCTGCCGGCGGGTGCGCTGGTGGCGCTGTCGGCGACCAAGGTCGGCACCGTCATCGACCGGTTCGGCACGGGACGGCTGATCGTGCTGGGCTTCGTCATGATGACGGCCGGGTACGCGCTGTTCCTGCGCATCGACCTGAACCCGGCCTACGCGTCCGTGATCCTGCCGACCATGCTGCTGGTCGGCGCGGGCTTCGCCCTGTCCTACCCGTCCCTCAACGTCCAGGCCACCAACGGGGTGAACGAGCACGAGCAGGGCATGGTCTCGGGTCTGCTGAACACCTCGGTGCAGGTGGGCGGCGCGATCTTCCTGGCCGTGGTGACCGCGGTGATCACCGCGCACGCCCCCGAGAAGGCCACCCCGCAGGCCGTCCTGGACAGCTACCGGCCCGGACTCGTCGTGGTCACGATCATCGCCGTGGTGGGGCTGCTGCTGTCGCTCAGCGGACTGCGCCGGTCCCGGCCGGCCCACTCCGTCGTGGTCGCCAGGTCCACCGTGAACGAGGCGGACGCCGACCGGGTACCGGTCCGCGACTAGGGCCTGCCGTTCGGATCAGGGCGCAGGGCATCGGCGGCGCCCTGTCAGCCCCGCGTCTGCGGCGTGATCCAAACGACAGGGCCTGGGGGGACCGCCTCCAAGGTGCGCCCGGCGAGGGTTCGTTGCCCCGCCGGGCGCACCTCTGCGAAGCTGACGGAATGGACGCGCACGGGGGCCGCCGCAGCCAGGCGGAGCGGGACGCGATGACGGTCGAGATCGGATACGCGCTGGTCAGCGCCACGTTCGCGGCGATTGTGCTGTTCGGGGCCGTGGCCGGCCCCGCGCTGCTCTTCGACCTGCCCGGCCTGCTGTCCACGGCGCTGCTCCGGCTGGGCCTGGTGATCGCGCCCCTCGTGTTCGTGGCCCGGGTGGTCAGCGTTCTGCTGCGCTTCCGGTGGCCGGCTCGGCCCGGCCGGCCCGGTCGGACCAGCCCTGACTCGTAGGCCGGCGAGTCGGGCCCGGTCCCGCCTGACGTGCGTCTCGGCGGTGGGCGGGCCGACCACGAGACGGACGACC
>NZ_JACBWZ010000747.1 GCF_013870595.1 Streptomyces sp. WELS2
CGCCCGCCCCGCGTCCCGGTCGCCAGGACGCAGGAAAACCGCTTGCACCGCCCCGTTAGACTGGGGCCCATGGCCATTCTCCTCGCGCATTAGACGGCGGGAACGTCCTCAGCCGCCCACCCGCCAATCCCTGTACGCCCTGGAGTCTGTCCGTGATCTCCGCCTCCGGTATCGAGCTGCGCGCCGGTGCGCGCGTCCTCATCGAGAACGCCACCTTCCGTGTCGCCAAGGGCGACCGCATCGGCCTCGTCGGCCGCAACGGCGCAGGCAAGACCACCCTCACCAAGTGCCTGGCCGGCGAGGGCATCCCGGCCGCCGGCACGATCACCCGCTCCGGCGAGGTCGGCTACCTCCCGCAGGACCCCCGCACCGGCGACCTCGACGTCCTCGCCCGCGACCGCATCCTGTCCGCGCGCGGCCTCGACGTGCTGATCCGCAAGATGCGGGAGAACGAGGAGCGCATCGCCAACGGCAAGGGCTCCACCCGCGAGAAGGCCCTGAAGCAGTACGAGCGCCAGGAGACGGAGTTCCTCACCAAGGGCGGGTACGCCGCCGAGGCCGAGGCCGCCACCATCGCCGCCGCGCTGAACCTGCCCGACCGGGTGCTCGGCCAGCCGCTGCACACCCTCTCCGGCGGTCAGCGCCGCCGTATCGAGCTGGCCCGGATCCTGTTCTCCGACGCCGACACCCTGCTGCTGGACGAGCCCACCAACCACCTCGACGCGGACTCGATCATCTGGCTGCGGGACTACCTGAAGTCCTACCGCGGCGGCTTCATCGTCATCTCCCACGACGTCGACCTGGTGGACACGGTCGTGAACAAGGTGTTCTACCTGGACGCCAACCGCTCCACGATCGACGTCTACAACATGGGCTGGAAGCTGTACCAGCAGCAGCGCGAGGCCGACGAGAAGCGCCGCAAGCGCGAGCGCGCCAACGCCGAGAAGAAGGCCGCCGCGCTCAACGCCCAGGCCGACAAGATGCGCGCCAAGGCCACCAAGACGGTCGCCGCGCAGAACATGGCCCGCCGCGCCGAGAAGCTGCTCTCCGGCCTGGAGGACATCCGGATGTCCGACAAGGTCGCCAAGCTCCGCTTCCCGGAGCCCGCGTCCTGCGGCAAGACCCCGCTGATGGCCGAGGGCCTGTCGAAGTCGTACGGCTCGCTGGAGATCTTCACCGACGTCGACCTCGCCATCGACAAGGGCTCGCGGGTCGTCATCCTCGGCCTCAACGGCGCGGGCAAGACCACGCTGCTGCGCCTCCTCGCGGGCGTGGAGACGCCGGACACCGGCCGGGTCGTCCCCGGCCACGGCCTGAAGCTGGGCTACTACGCGCAGGAGCACGAGACTCTGGACCCCGACCGCACGGTCCTGGAGAACATGCGCTCGGCCGCCCCCGACATGGACCTGGTCGAGGTCCGCAAGGTGCTCGGCTCGTTCCTGTTCTCCGGCGACGACGTCGACAAGCCGGCCGGTGTCCTCTCCGGCGGCGAGAAGACCCGGCTCGCCCTCGCCACGCTGGTCGTCTCCTCGGCGAACGTGCTGCTCCTGGACGAGCCGACGAACAACCTGGACCCGGCCAGCCGCGAGGAGATCCTCGGCGCCCTGCGCACCTACAAGGGCGCGGTCGTGCTCGTCACCCACGACGAGGGCGCCGTCGAGGCGCTCCAGCCGGAGCGGATCATCCTGCTCCCGGACGGCGTCGAGGACCTGTGGGGCTCCGACTACGCGGATCTCGTCACCCTGGCGTGATCGACGGGCCGGATCCATCGCACATGGATCATTCGGCCTATCCGTGATCCATCATCTGTGTGAGATCTCCTCGTATCGGGGTGTGTCATACACGGATTTCGCGGCCGACCCCCCAGTAGCCGGGGGGCCGGCCGCTGCGCGTTGCTGACCTGGTACTTCGCGAATCCACTCGTACGGGCCCCTGGATCCCATCCGCTGGAATCACGTATTCCGTTTGTGGGGAACCCCTCCTGTCGTCACAACGATGTCTCACCGACCTTGCCGAATGGGTGGCCATCACGCCCGGGAGGGGTGATCATGAGGAGACCAGAGCGCACTTCCCATGAGGAGGCACGGGTGGCCGAGACTCTGAAGAAGGGCAGCCGGGTGACCGGCGCCGCGCGCGACAAGCTCGCGGCAGACCTGAAGAAGAAGTACGACTCCGGTGCGAGCATCCGGGCGCTGGCCGAGGAGACCGGCCGCTCGTATGGCTTCGTACACCGGATGCTCAGCGAATCGGGCGTCACGCTCCGTGGGCGTGGCGGAGCGACCCGGGGTAAGAAGGCCGCTTCGTCCTGACTCCGGGCGGCCCATCGGCTTCGATGGTGGCCACCCGGTCGGCGGTCCGACCGGCCGGGTGGTTACTGTGCAGTCACTTAGCTCAGCGCTGCTGACCGCACCCATCGGAGGCACCCCATGGCTTCGCCCGACCAGGACCTCGCTCCCGCACTCGACAAGGACGGCGTACGGCTCACCGTCGAGGACTCCCTCGCCACGGTGACGCTGACCAACCCGGCCAAGCGCAACGCGCAGACCCCCGCCCTGTGGCGGGCGCTCGCCGAGGCCGGGAGGCTGCTGCCGGGCTCCGTCCGGGTGGTCGTGCTGCGCGGTGAGGGCCAGTCGTTCTCCGCCGGGCTGGACCGTCGCATGTTCACCCCGGAGGGAATTCCGGGTGAGCCGACCTTCGTCGACCTCGCGCGCCGTGACGACGCCGGGATCGACGCGACCATCGCCGAATACCAGGAGGCGTTCACCTGGTGGCGGCGCACCGACCTGGTGTCCATCGCCGCCGTCCAGGGCCATGCCATCGGGGCCGGCTTCCAGCTCGCGCTCGGCTGCGACCTCAGGGTCGTCGCCGACGACGTCCAGTTCGCCATGCGCGAGACCAGCCTCGGCCTCGTTCCCGACCTGACCGGCACCCACCCGCTGGTCGGCCTCGTCGGATACGCCCGCGCGCTGGAGATCTGCGTGACCGGGCGGTTCGTCGGGGCGGAGGAGGCGGTGGCCGGCGGGCTGGCCAA
>NZ_JACBWZ010000748.1 GCF_013870595.1 Streptomyces sp. WELS2
CACGGCTTCACCCCCGCCCACCGGGCCCGGCTCGAGGCCGCGCTCCCCGCCATGGCCGACCGGATACGCGCCGCCCTGCCCGCCGGTGCGCGCCGGGTGCTCGTGCTCGGGTTCGAGGAGCTGATGTACGCCCCGCTGCGGCTCGCCCGGGAACTGGAGCGCACCGCGGACGCCGAGGTGCGGTTCTCCACCACCACCCGCTCGCCCGTGCTCGCGGTGGACGACCCCGGCTACGCGATCCGTACCCGCCTGGTCTTCCCCGCCCACGACGACCCGGCGGACGGGCCCGGCGAGCGCTACGCCTACAACGTGGCCGGCGCCGGTTTCGACGCCGTCGTGGCCGTGGTCGACTCGGTCGCCGACACCCCCGCCCTGCACGCCCCGGACGGCCTGCTGGCCCGGCTCGCCGAGCGGGTCCCGCACGTCCTGCTCGCGGTCGTGCCGTCGTACGTCCCGCACCTTCCCGAAAGGCCGGCCATGCTGCCCGAGCCCCTGCGCGGCCCCGCGTTCTCCTCGTACGCGCCGGAGGAGGTCGGCTGGCTGCTCCAGGACCTGTCCGACGTGCCCCTGGAGGCGCCGGTCGAGGAGCGGGAGGAGGCCGTCCAGAGCGGTGGGGCGCACTACGCCGAGTCGCTGCCGGTGGAGTACCAGCCCAGCGAGCGCTACCAGGAGCTGTTCCACACGGCCCTCGAGGCGTCGGCGGTCCGGCTGGCGCGGGCGGTGGGCGTGGTCACCGAGACGGTGATCGGCGAGCGCTCGCCCCGCCCGGTGCTGGTCTCGCTGGCCCGCGCCGGCACCCCGGTGGGCATTCTGATGCGCCGCTGGGCGCGCTTCCGGCACGGGCTGGACCTGCCGCACTACGCGGTGTCGATCGTGCGCGGCCGGGGCATCGACGCCAACGCGCTGCGCTGGCTCGCCGCCCACCACGACCCCCGGGACGTGGTCTTCGTGGACGGCTGGACCGGCAAGGGCGCCATCACCCGCGAACTCGCCCAGGCCCTGGAGGAGTTCGAGGCGAAGGAGGGCGTCACCGGCTTCGACCCGGAGATCGCCGTCCTCGCCGACCCCGGTTCCTGCGTGCGCACGTACGGCACCCGGGACGACTTCCTCATCCCCTCCGCCTGCCTCAACTCCACGGTGTCCGGGCTGGTCTCGCGCACGGTGCTGCGCGCGGACCTGGTCGGCCCGGACGACTACCACGGCGCGAAGTTCTACCGCGAACTGGCCGGCGCCGACGTCTCCGTGGCCTTCCTCGACGCCGTCTCCGCCCGCTTCGAGGAGGTCGCGGACACCGTGACCGGCGCGGTCAAGGAACTGCTCGCCACCGACCGCACCCCGACCTGGGCGGGCTGGCGGGCGGTCGAGCGGATCTGCGAGGAGTACGGCATCCACGACGTGAACCTCGTCAAGCCGGGCGTCGGCGAGACCACCCGGGTGCTGCTGCGCCGGGTGCCGTGGAAGATCCTGGCCCGTGCGGGCGCCGGCCCCGAACTGGACCACGTACGCCTGCTCGCCGAGCAGCGGGGCGTGCCGGTGGAGGAGGTCGGCGAACTGCCGTACAGCTGTGTCGGGCTGATCCACCCCAAGTACACACGCGGTGCCACGGGCGCCGACGGGAAGGCGGTGCACGTCTGATGCCGGTGCTGGTGGCGAGCGACCTCGACCGCACGCTGATCTACTCCTCGGCGGCCCTCGCGCTGACCATGCCGGACGCCCGGGCGCCCCGGCTGCTGTGCGTGGAGGTGCACGAGGCCAGGCCGCTGTCCTACATGACGGAGACGGCGGCCGGGCTGCTGACGGAACTCGGCGACGCGGCCGTGTTCGTGCCGGCGACGACCCGGACCCGCAAGCAGTACCAGCGGATCAACCTGCCCGGCCCGCCGCCCCGGTACGCGGTCTGCGCCAACGGGGGACACCTGCTGGTCGACGGGGTCGCGGACGCCGGATGGCACGCGCGCGTGCTGGCGCGGCTCGCCGACGAGTGCGCGCCGCTGGCGGAGGTCCGCGAGCATCTGCTGCGCACGGCCGACCCGGTGTGGGTGCGCAAGCACCGGGTCGCCGAGGACCTGTTCGCCTACCTGGTGGTGGAGCGCGAGCTGCTGCCCGAGGACTGGGTGAAGGAGCTGGCGGTGTGGGCGGAGGAGCGCGGCTGGACCGTCTCGCTCCAGGGCCGCAAGATCTACGCGGTGCCGAAGCCGCTCACCAAGAGCGCGGCGGTCCGCGAGGTCGCCCGCCGCACCGGCGCGGACCCGGTCCTGGCCGCCGGCGACTCCCTCCTGGACACCGACCTCCTCCTGGCGGCCGACCGGGGCTGGCGCCCGGGCCACGGAGAACTGGCGGACACCGGCTGGACGGCCCCTCGGGTCACCGCGCTGCCGGAACGGGGGGTCCTGGCGGGGGAGCGGATCCTCGGGGAGTTCCTGAGGACGGTCCGGCAGCCGGCCTGAGGGGGCGGCTACCCGCAGCACCCTCCACCGCAGCATCCGCCGCCCCCGGCCCGGGGCGCGGACGCCGGCGCGCCGGCGACGCCGCCCACGGCGACCGTCGACAAAAGCTTCACCGTGTCGTCATGCCCGGCGGGGCACGTCGCGGGGTCGGCGGACTCCGCCATCGGACGGTTGAGTTCGAACGTGTCGCCGCAGCTCCGGCAGCGGTACTCGTAACGGGGCATGGGTCCAGGTTAGCCGTCACGGGGGTGCCGGGGGCAGTTCAAAGTTTCATGAGTGTTGCCATCTGTGCGGCATATGTGCAGGGCATTCGAAAACGTTACTGATAATTTGTGAACGCCGTGGCGAGGATGCTCAGCTCACCCGCGCGAGCGAGACCGAGTGCGGAGGGAGACGCAGGCGTGACCGATGCGTCGCAGGGGGAGGACGGCCCCATGGGGGGTGGCCGTGGCGAGAAGCCGCTGGGGGCCGACGAGACCCTGCATCTGAGAGTCGGCGCCCTCAGGGCGGACGAGACGATGCAACTGCGTGTCCCCGCGCCCGCCGAGGA